>NZ_JBFBAZ010000065.1:0-42971 GCF_040682475.1 Hamadaea sp. NPDC051192 | reverse complement strand
GCCGACCGGACTCGGAAAGGTCTCCCGGCCTGAGTCCGTACCCGTCGGATCAGGGATGTGGGCCGCAACTCGGCGCATGAATTCGACCCACATCCCTGATCCGGCCCCGCTAAGCATCCGGCCCGCTAAGCGTCCGGCCCCGCTCAGCCAGAGCTGGGAACGCGCCCCAGAACGCGAAGAGCCCCGCCGAAGCGGGGCTCATGCGTACAGCGTGAAGCAGGTCACTCCTCGGGCTCCAACGCCTTCGGCGTCGTGACCGTCGTGTTGAGCGCCAGGTGCGGGAACTTCGCGTCGAAGGCGGGCCGCTCCGAGCGGATACGCGGCATCGTGTCGAAGTTGCGCAGCGGCGGCGGGGACGAGGTCGCCCACTCCAGCGAGTTGCCGTGGCCCCACGGGTCGTTCTCCGTCACCAGCTCACCGGCCCGGTAGGACTTCCACACGTTGTAGAGGAACGGCAGCGTGGAGATGCCCAGCACGTACGCGCCGATGGTGGAGATCGTGTTCAGCGTGGTGAACCCGTCCGACGGCAGGTAGTCGGCGTACCGGCGGGGGAAGCCCTCCGCGCCGAGCCAGTGCTGCACGAGGAACGTGCCGTGGAAGCCGATCGTCGTCAGCCAGAAGTGCAGCTTGCCCAGCCGCTCGTCGAGCATCCGGCCGAACATCTTCGGGAACCAGAAGTAGATCCCGGCGTACACGGCGAAGACGATCGTGCCGAACAGCACGTAGTGGAAGTGCGCGACGACGAAGTACGAGTCGGACACCTGGAAGTCCAGCGGCGGGCTGGCCAGCAGCACCCCCGACAGACCACCGAAGAGGAAGGTCACCAGGAAGCCGATGGCGAACAGCATCGGTGACTCGAAGGTGACCTTGCCGCGCCACATCGACCCGATCCAGTTGAAGAACTTCATACCGGTCGGCACCGCGATCATGAAGCTCAGGAACGAGAAGAACGGCAGCAGGACCTGGCCGGTGACGAACATGTGGTGCGCCCACACGCTCATCGACAGCGCCGCGATGGACAGCGTCGCCAGCACCATGCCCTTGTAACCGAACAGCGGCTTGCGGCTGAAGACCGGGATGACCTCGCTGATGATGCCGAAGAACGGCAGCGCGACGATGTACACCTCGGGGTGGCCGAAGAACCAGAACAGGTGCTGCCAGAGCATCGGACCGTTGGTGGAGGCGTCGAACACGTGCGCCCCGAGCCGGCGGTCGGCCAGCAGCGCGAACAGCGCGGCGGCCAGCAGCGGGAAGACCATCAGCACCAGCAGCGAGGTCACCAGGATGTTCCAGGTGAAGATCGAGAGCCGGAACATCGTCATGCCGGGCGCGCGCAGGGTCAGGATCGTGGTGACCATGTTCACGGCGCCGAGGATCGTGCCCAGACCGGAGATCGCCAGACCGACGATCCACATGTCACCGCCCGGGCCGGGTGAGTTGATGGCGTCGTTCAGCGGGGCGTACGCGAACCAGCCGAAGTCGGCGGCGCCGCCCGGCGTGATGAAGCCCGCCACGGCCAGCGTTCCGCCGAACAGATACAGCCAGTACGCGAACGCGTTCAGCCGCGGGAAGCTGACGTCCGGCGCGCCGATCTGAATCGGGACGATGAAGTTCGCGAACGCGAAGACGATCGGCGTCGCGAAGAACAGCAGCATGATCGTGCCGTGCATGGTGAACAGCTGGTTGAACTGCTCCGGGGAGAGGAACTGCAGCCCCGGGCGGGCCAACTCGGTCCGCATGAGCAGGGCCATCAGGCCACCGATCATGAAGAAGGCGAAGGCCGTGATCAGGTACATGATCCCGATCTGCTTCGCGTCGGTCGTTCGGATGATCCGTGCGATCGCCGAGCCCTTGACGTTCGGTCGGACCGGCCACTGCCTGGTCTCGATCGGCTTCGGTGCGACGGTTGTCACGAGCGGCCTCCTGTGCTGTTCACCAGCTGGTGTTGTTCGGGCGTCCCACCATCCGCGAGGGTGAGCGGATCATCGGCGGGGCGTACCACGGACGCAGAATAGTCCCCCACGCGTCACCAGGACGCGTGGGGTGCCTTGGACGCGCCGGTCCCGCACCTGTGAGCAGGCGCGGGGAACGCATCAGCGAATAACGTTCGTATTGAATGTGCCCAGCTCAAACGCGATGCCGAACTTGATGGCACCGGCTGCCAGGGCGCCGAGGATCAGCAGGACCAGGCCCCAGGCGATGAGGTGGTCGGCGTCGGGCAGCGACCGGACGGCCTTGAAGACCCGCCGGACGAAGCCGAAGCCGCTCGCCTCCGGTGCGGCCGCCGAGGTGACCGTCGTGTCGGCGCCGAAGGTGCTGGTGGGCCGCAGCTGGCCCCGGGCGTGCAGGAAGATCAGGGTCGCGCCGGCGAGCACGAGCACGGCGCCGAGCAGCGCCATGGTGAAACCGATCCAATCCGCCATCGAGTTCATCGAGACTTCTCCCTCCCCAAAAGAGTCCCCCGCGCAAATGAAGGACAGGGTAAAGGAAGCGGGCGCGGCCGACCCTCCCGTCGTACCGCGCCCGCCGCTCGGCCGAACCCGTCAGAGCTCGAACCCCGCCGGGAACGGATCGGTCGGGTCCAGCAGGTACTGGGCGGTGCCGGTGATCCAGGCCCGGCCGGTCACGGTGGGCACGACCGCGGTCCGGTCGCCGACCGTGGTCTGCTCCACCAGCCGGCCGGTGAACCGCGTGCCCAGCGGCGACTCGTTCACGAACGGCTGGTCCAGCGCCAGCTCGCCGCGGGCGTACAGCTGCGCCATCCGCGCACTCGTTCCGGTCCCGCACGGCGAGCGGTCCACCCAGCCCGGGTGGATCAGCGTCGCGGCCCGCGCGTCGGCGCCGTCTTCTCCCGACTGGTACGCGATGACGTGGCGGCAGTCGTCGATCGCGGGGTCGACGGGGTGCGTCGGGGCCGCCTGTTCCATGACGGCGTCCATGATCTTCAGCCCCTTGCCGAGCAGCTCCGGGATGTTCTCCCGGGTCACCGGCAGACCCAGCTGTTCGGCCGGCAGCAACGCGTAGAAGTTGCCGCCGAAGGCGATGTCGACGACCACCTCCCCGAGGCCCGGCACCTCCAGGCGTACATCTTGGGAATGCAGGAAGGAGGGGACGTTGCGGATGGTGACTCCCACCGCGCGACCCGCGCGGACCTCGACCTGGGCCACCACCAGGCCGGCGGGGGTGTCGAGCCGGATGGTGGTGACCGGCTCGACCACCTCGACCATCCCGGTTTCGACCAGGACGGTCGCGACGCCGATGGTGCCGTGGCCGCACATCGGCAGCCATCCGGACACCTCTATATAGAGGACGCCCCAGTCGGCGTCCGGCCGGGCCGGCGGCTGCAGGATGGCGCCGGACATCGCGGAATGCCCACGCGGCTCGCACATGAGCATTTTCCGCAGATCGTCGCGTTCCTTGATGCCGAACAGGCGGCGTTCGGCCATCGTCGCGCCGGGGAAGACGCCGACGCCGCCGGTGATGACCCGGGTCGGCATGCCCTCGGTGTGCGAGTCGACCGCGTGAAAGACCTTATTACTGAACATCCGGCTCTCCCAGGGCCTTCTTCATGTCGGCTGTCACCTGTGCGTGCAGCTCCGGCGCGAGGGGCAGGCGCGGCGGGCGGCACGGACCGCCGTAGCGCCCGGCCAGCTCCATACCGAGCTTGATCGCCTGGACGAACAACGGCCGGGAGTCCCACCGGTACGCCGCGTGCACCTGCCGGTACAACGGCAGCGCCTCGGCGAGGTTGCCGTCGACACAGAGGTTGTAGAGTCGTACGGACTGCTCGGGCAGGGCGTTCGGGAACCCGGCGATCCAGCCGACCGCGCCCTGCGACACCAACTCCAGCAGCACGTCGTCGGCCCCGGCGAGCACGTCGAGCCCGGGCGCCAGCTCATGGATGCGGTGCACTCGGCGTACGTCGCCGGAGAACTCCTTGACCGCCTGGATCAGCCCCTGACCGTGCAATTCGGCGAGCAGCTCCGGGGTCAGGTCGACCTTGGTGTCGAACGGGTTGTTGTACGCCACCACCGGCAGCCCGGCCGCCGCGACCTGCTCGTAGTGCGCGACCACCTCGGCCGGGGCAGCGGCGTACGCGTTGGGCGGCAACGACATGACCGCGTCGGCGCCCACCTCGGCGGCCTGCTCGGCCCACCGGCGCGCCTGATGGCCCCCGTACGCCCCGACGCCGGGCACCACGGTGACGTCGTCCGGGACCGCCTCGACGACGGCGGTGACGACGCGCGCCCGCTCCTCCTCGGTGAGCGTCTGATACTCCCCCAGCGACCCGTTCGGCACGATGCCGTGGCAGCCGTTCGCGCCGAGCCAGGCGACGTGTTCCTGCAGCCGGTCGTAGTCGATCGACAGGTCTTCCCGGAAGGGTGTGGCGATCGCCACCAGTACCCCGTTCCACGGCTTGGTCATGATTCCTCCAACTGGTCTTGCGAGATGAGCAGGCGCAACGGGATCGGTGTCGCGATCGGACGGTTCGCGTACGGGAGCGGGGCGCAGCCGAGCACGTCGGCGGCGGACAATCCGCAGAGCCGGCCCTGGCAGCGGCCCATGCCGGCCCGGGTCAGCAGTTTGACGGCGCGGGGGTCGTCGGCGCCGAGCGCCTGAGCGGCCCGGACCGCGCCGAAGGTGACGCCCTCACAGCGGCACAGGACGGTCTCGTCGGAGACCCGTGCGCTCCAGCCGGGGGCGAAGCCGTGCACCTTGTGCAGGGCGTCGGCGAACCGGCGGGCCGCAGCCGCCCGCCGTCGCCAGGGTTTCGAGGCCACCTGGTACGCCGATTCGTCGAGGCGCCCCAGGTGGCGTGCGGCGGCGAGCCCAGCCAGGGTGCCGGTGGCGTACGCGGAGTCCGCCCCGCCCACCCCGGCGAGCTCACCCGCCGCGAAGACGCCCGCCTGCGAGGTCCGCAGGTCGGCGTCCACCTGCGCGATCGGGCTGCCATCCCTCGGGTCGACGAGGAGTGCGCAGCCCAACGCGCTCGCCAGCTCCACCTGTGGGGTGAAGCCGTGGCCGACGGCGATCGTGTCAACGATCTCCGCACGTTCCTTTGTGCCACATCGCAGTTTCGCGATCATGACATCCCGGTCGGGAGTGATCTCTCGCACTTCCCAGCCGGCCCACACCGGCACCCGATGCCGCAGCAGCCGACCCCGGTACGCCGCCGCCTGCAGCAGCTTGCGCGGTGCGCGTACCACCGTGGTGAAGTGACGGAACCAGGCACGGGACCGGACGGGATCGGCAACCGCGACCACCTCGACGCCTGCCTCCGCGAGCGAGACGGCGAGCGACAGCAACAGTGGACCGGTGCCCGTCACGAGTACGCGTTGGCCGACCTTGATGCCGAGCCCCTTGAGTTGCGCCTGCGCCCCGCCGACGGTGACGACGCCGGGCAGCTCCCAGCCGGGGAACGGCACGACCCGGTCGTACGCCCCGGTGGCCAGCACGATCGTCGCGGCCCGGACGACCCGGGTGGTACGCCCCTCGACGTCGGCGATCTCCAGCTGCTCCCTGGTCGCGCGCCAGATCTCGTGCCCCAGCAGGAATCGGATGCGCTCATGCGCCTGGGCGCGCTGGATGAGCGCGGGCGGAGTGTTCTCGCGCACAGTGGACTGGCGCAGATACTGCCCACCGGGCTTGCCACCCCGATCCACCACGAGCACGCGTACGCCCGCGTCCGCCGCCGCCAGCGCGGCGCTCAGGCCGGCCGGCCCCGCCCCCACCACCACCAGCTCCTCTTCTTGCTGCGGATCACGGTTGTGCATGCTTCCCGGCGCGGTTTTAGCCTGCGTATCCGTGATCTGCTGGGAATCGGGCGCGCCCGGGTCGGGCGACGCGGGGGCGGTGGTGGTGAGGCAGGGGCGCGTGCCGTCGGGTGCGACGCACGCTTGGCACACCCCGATGCCGCAGAACACACTCACGCCGCCACCTCCGGGAATCGCGCGGGCGAGAATGGTGCGGGATCGAGCGCGGGTGCCGATCCGGTGAGCAGGTCGGCGATCAGCTCGCCGGTGGCCGGGGCGAGCCCGATGCCCGCTCCTTCGTGTCCGTGGGCGTGCCACAGCCGGGGCGTCAGCGGATCCGGCCCGATGACCGGAAGATGGTCGGCGGCGTACGGGCGGAAGCCATGATAGGTGCGCATGATCCGCACGTCGGCGAGGAACGGGAACAGCGCCGCCGCACCTGCCGCCAGCTTCCGCAGCGCCGCCCGGTTCGGGGTGGCGTCGAAGCCGACGCGTTCGCGGGTCGCCCCGATCAGCACCGGACCGCCGGGGGTGCTTTCGACGACGGTCGAGGTCTGCAGGTCGGCGTCGCCGCTCGCCACATTCTCCAGGTACTCCGCCGAGTACACCTTGTGCCGGATCAGCACCGGCAGCGGCTCGGTGACCAGGATGAACCCGCGGCGCGGTTCGACCGGCAGCGCGATCCCGAACTGGGCCGCCCAGGCCCCGGTCGCGTTGATCACGGCGTCGGCGTCGGCGGGCAGGTCGCGTACCTCGGTGCGCAGGCGGACCTCCGCGCCGTGCTCCCGCGCCCCGGCCAGCATCGCCGCCGCCGCACGCGCCGGCTGCACCTGCATGTCCTGCGGGAAGAACGCTCCGCCCAGGATGTCCGCGGCTAAATGCGGCTCCAGCTCACGGACAGCTCGCTCGTCGACCAGCTCGCCCGTCGTCTCGGCCAGGGCTCGCATTCCCCGACTGGTACGCGTGACGATGAGCCCGCCTTTGCGTTCGAGCTGAATGCCGCCATCTGCGTCGCAGCCGACGTGACGATTGAGTTCTGCTTCCCAGTCCCGCCAGAGGGCGTTGGACCGCAACGCGAGATCCAGTTCGGGGCCGGGTTCCTTGTCGGAGACGAGGATGTTGCCCTCACCGGAACCGGTCGTGCCGGCGACGAGCCCGCCACGATCGAGGACGGTGACTTTCAGCCCGCGCTGGGCGCAGGCGTACGCGCAGGCGGCGCCCACGATGCCGGCCCCGATCACCGTCACTCTCACGCCTATGACCCTATGCTCGGCCGGGCCGCCGGTCTTCCATCACGTGTCGGATCTGTCGAGCCAGGGTTCCTACACTTGTCGAGTGCGCGATGAACTGCAGCTGCTCGTGGACCGGATCGCCGACCGGATGGGCCGGCCCGTCTTGGTCGAGGACCGGCGGCAACGGGTCGTCTGCTACTCCGCGCAGGCCGAACCGCTCGACGACGTACGCCGTGACTCGATCCTGCGCCGGAGCACCACCGCCGAAGTAATCTCGTTCTTCGCGCGCTTCGAGATCACGCGCGCCCGCCACCCCGTACGCACTCCGGCGGAGCCCGCCCTCGGCCTGCTGCCCCGGGTGTGCGTACCGGTGTGGCACAGCGACCTGTTGCTGGGCTTCGTCTGGTTCGTCGACTCCCCGGAGTTGTCCGCCGCTGACGTGAATCGCGCGGTCGGGCTGGCCGAGGATCTGGCGCTGGCGCTGTACCGGGTGAACCTGCTCGGCGAGCTGACCGCCCGGCGGGAGGCCGACGCCGTACGCGGACTGCTGGCCGATGATCCGGCGGTCCGGGCAGATGCCGCCACCAAGATCGTCGGCGCGGAGATGCTGGAGTCGGACGGGCCGTGCACGGCTCTCGTCGTCTCGGTCGGCGAGGCCGCTGTCGTCGAACAGGCGCTCGTAGCAACCCGCCGCTACTGCGGCCACCGCTACGCGGTCCACCTCGTACGCCCGACGCAGGGTCTGCTGTTGCTGCGGTCGGGCTCGGTCGCCCCGGCCGACGCCGCGGCCCACCTCGCCGAGCAGGCCGATTCCGGGGTCGGCGTCGGCGACCCCGTGGCCCGGCTGGCCGACGTCCACCAGTCCGTCGCCCAAGCCACCCAAGCGCTCGCCCTCCCCGCGATCGCCCTGCCCACCGCCCCCGGCGCCGGTCCCGTCCCCGCCGGAACATCGCCGCAGCGGGTGGCTATGTGGTCGCAGTTGGGCGTCTACCGGGTGCTCGCGGCGGCCGGGCTGACCGCGCCCGAGCTGTATCCGGGCGTCGACCGGTTGCCGGCGGACTTGGCGGCGACGGTGGAGGCGTACCTGGATCTTGCGGGGGACGCCGCCGCGACCGCGGCGCACCTGCGCATTCATCGCACGACGTTGTATTACCGGCTGTCCCGGGCGGCCGAGCTGTGCGGCGTCGATCTCCGGGACGGCCTCCAGCGGCTGCAGCTTCATCTTGCCCTGAAGGCGATCCATCTGGCGAGCTGACCGCGATAACTGACTGACGGTTCAGTCAGTGTAGGCTGGCCGGATGTCTGGTCTCGCCGTGGTCACCGCCGCCCGGCGGTACCGTGCGCTCTTCGGCGTACCGGGCGTCACCCGCGTCACGGTTCCGTCTCTGGTGGGCCGGTTGCCCTACGGGATGTCGACGCTGGTGTTCGTGCTCGCGGTGCACCACGGCACCGGTTCGTACGCCGTCGCCGGGCTGGCCACCGCGGTCAACTCGGCGGCGACCGCGCTGAGCGCACCCTGGCTCGGCCGGCTGGCCGACCGCGGGCATGCCCCGACGGTGCTGGCCGCCACCGGGGTCGTGAACGCGTTGCTGCTCACCGCGTTGATCACGGTGCTGGCCGGGCACGCACCGGTCGGCGTGATCCTCGCCGTCATGGCCGCCGCCGGTGCGGCCAACCCGCCGGTGTCGGCCGTGACCAGGGTGGTGCTGCCCCGGCTCGCGCCCGGCCACGCGAGCACGGCGTACGCCCTCGACGCCGTCTGCTCGGAGTTGACCTATGTGGTCGGACCGGCCCTGATCGCCGTGATCAGCGCGGTGGCCGGACCGTACGCGGCCGTCGCCCTGACGGCGTCGATGTCGGCCGCCGGTGCGGTCGGACTCGCCGCCGCGCCCGCCGCCCGCTATCGCGTCGCCGTGCCCGACGCTGAATCGCCAGTCAGCGAACGGCCGCGGCTGCTGACCGTCGCGCTCACGATCCTGCTCGCCGTCGCGGGGTTGGAGGCGGCGGCCTACGGCCTCATGGAGGTCGCGATCCCGGCGTACGCCGCCGGGCAGGGCAGCCCGGCCGGAGCGGGCGCGGTGATCGCCGCGTGGAGCGCCGGGTCCATCCTGGGCGGCCTGTGGTTCGCCGGGGCGAACCCGACGATGTCCCGATGGCGGCTGCTGTTCCTGCTCGCCACCCTGAACACGACCGGATTCGCGCTGATCTGCCTCAGCGCCGGGCTGCCGAGTCTGGGCGCGATCCTGGCGCTGGGCGGATTGGTGATCGCACCCATGACCGCGGTGGAGATGGGGCTGGTCACGTCGCTCGCTCCGCTCGCTCGCCGAACGGAGGCGTTCACCTGGGCGGGAACCGCGGTCTTCGTCGGCTACTCCGCCGGAGCCGCCCTCGCCGGGCTGGTCGCCGCGCGGGGCGGCGGGCTGATCGCGGCCGCGCTCACCGCCACCGCGCTGGTCGCTGCCGCAACCGTGCTGGCTGCGACGATGATGCGGCGAACGCGGTGACCCCCACGTCCACCCCGGATGCCATACCGTAGGCAAGGTGACTCGCCGTTCCGCCGAACTCCGGCTTGACGCCCTGCTGCGCATCGCGGCAGACGTCATCGTGGAACGCGGCTTCGCCCGCACTCGTACGGCTGACGTCGCGGCGGCCGCCGGAGTCAGCCCGTCGCTGGTCTACTACCACTTCCCGAGCAAGGACGCGATGCTCACCCAGGCCTTCGCGTACGTCGCGGAGCAGGATCTGGCCCGGATGCAGGCGGTGATCGAGTCCAAGGCCAGCCCGCCGGAGAAGCTCGCCAAGCTGCTGCGCCACCTCGCGCCGAGCGGCCGGTCGAAGTCCTGGGCGATCTGGATCGACGGCTGGTCCGAGGCCATGCGCGTACCGGAGTTGGAGAAGGTCTCCCGGCGCATGGATCTGCGCTGGAAGGAGGCGCTGACCGCGGTCATCACCGCCGGCGCCGACGACGGCTCGTTCACCTGTGACGACCCGGCCGGCGCCGCGTGGCGGATCAACGCGATGGTGGACGGGCTGGCGGTGCAGCTGACCGTGCACGACAAGGTGCTGTCCCAGAAGCAGGCCACGGACTGGGTGCGTACGGCCACCGCCAAAGAGGTGGGCATCGATCCGGCAGCCCTCGTCTGACAGCCGGGCAACCCGAGAAACCCCTGCATATCCCCCCTATTCCCCCTTTCGGGACCAATTTGTCAGATGCCTGACAGAATATGGAGACTCGCCGATATAGGGCGTCACGGACAGGCGCACAGCCCTGTTTCAGGTGCATGCAGGAATCGACCACGCGTATCCGACGCGCCCTCGGCGCGACTATGGCCACATTCGCCGTGGCGGCTCTCGTCAGCGGCATCGCGGCCCTCGCCGCCGGCACCGCCGGCGCGGAGCCGGCCGTTGTTCAAGCCGGCTACAGCGGGGGGCACGGCAACGGGAATTACTCCCATTCGCCGTACCCCACCGGGACCAAGTCCCATTCGCCGTACCCCACCGGGACCAAGTCCCATTCGCCATCGTCCTCGCCGACGTCGGTCTCCCCGTCGCCGACCCGATCCAAGTCCCATTCGCCATCTCCGACGCCGACCTCGGCGTCGCCGACTGCTTCGCCTACGTCAGCCTCGCCCACCGAGGCCTCGCCCACCGAGGCTTCGCCGACCGTCTCCACCCTGCCCACCACGGGCTCGCGTACGGGCAGCTTCGCCCTCTTCGGGGCGATCCTGCTCGCGATCGGGGTGGCCCTGCTCGGCGGCGCCCGTCTCGTCCGGAGGTCCGCGGTCCGCTGAACCGCACGCATCGTCTGAACCTCACGCATCGTCCCGGCATGCGCCATGGCAGGCTGGGACGATGCGTGCTGTGGTGCAGACGGTCTCCCGGGCGAGCGTGACCGTCGACGGCGAAGTCGTCGGCAAGGTCTCCGACGGTCTCCTGGTCCTGGTGGGAGTGACCCACGGTGATACCGAGGCGACCGCCGCCACGATGGCTCGCAAGGTGCACGAGCTGCGGATCCTGCCGGCGGAGAAGTCCGCGTCCGACCTGGGCGCGCCGCTGTTGGTGGTGAGCCAGTTCACCCTGTACGCCGACACGAGCCGGGGCCGCCGCCCGGGCTGGAGCGCCGCCGCACCCGCCGCCGTCGCCGAGCCGCTGTTCACGGCGTTCGTCGAGGCGCTGCGGGCGCGGGGTGCGACTGTCGAGACTGGACGATTCCGGACCCACATGCTGGTGGAGAGCGTGAACGTCGGGCCGAACACGGTCATCGTCGACCTGTAGCTCAGGCCTTCGCCGGCTCCGGGGCGAGCGTCGTCTGCGCCGCCGGTTCCGGCGTCGCCACGGGCATCCGCAGCATCAGGGCCAGGACCACGCTCACCGCCATCGCGCCCGTCGCGACCATGAAGACCAGATCCATGCTGTGGACGAGGGCGTTCACGGCGGCCGTGCGTACGTCGCCGGTCATGGTGGCGACCGCCGAGGTGGACATCCCTGGCATCCGGGCGGTGAAGGCGCGGCTGAGGATCGTCCCGAGGACGGCGGCTCCCAACGCCCCGCCGAGGTTCTGGAAGAACCGGATCGCGGTCGTGGCGACGCCCAGCTGCGTACGCGGAGCGGCCTGCTGCACGACCGCGATGAGCAGCCCGAGCAGCTGCCCGAAGCCGATGCCGAGGACGAACAGCGAACCCCGGACGTACCAGAGGTTGGTGTCCGCCCCGACGAAGGTGAGCGAGCCGATCGCGAGCGTCCCGATCGCCGTGCCCGAGACGAGCAGCCCCTTACGCGAGACTCCGGACTCGCTGAGCTTGCCCGCGACCATCCCGACGACCGTCAGCCCGGCCGCCATCGGGATCAGGTAGAGGCCCGCCTGCGCGGCCGGTACGCCCCGGACCACCTGCAGGTAGACCATGACGTAGACCATCGAGCCCATCATGGTCAGCCCCATCAGGCCCTGGATGGCGAAACCGAGGCTGATCGTGGCGTTGCGGAACAGGCTCAGCGGCAGGATCGGCTCGGCCGCGACCGCCTGCCGCCAGAGGAACGCGCCCAGCAGTGCGAGCGTGGCGACCACGAGACCGAGGATCGTCGGCGAGTCCCAGGCGTACTCCTTGCCGGCCCACTCGCTGATCAGCAGCAACCCGACGGCGAACGCCGCGGCCAGCCCCGCGCCGAGGAAGTCGATGCGGTGCGTGCGCTCGCTCTTGGGCAGCCGCAGCAGCCGAGCCGAGACGATCAGGATGAGCAGCCCGATCGGGAGGTTGAGGTAGAAGATCCAGCGCCACTGGCCGTGGTCGGCCAGGATGCCGCCGAGAAACGGCCCGAGCGCCATGCCCGCGCCGGCCACGACGCCACCGAAGTTGCCGCCGCGCGCGCTGCCGCTGCCCGGACCGCCGGCGAGGTGCGCCAGCACCACCATCGTGACGCTCATCAGCCCACCGGCGCCGGCGCCCTGGAGTGCTCGGAAGGCGATGAGCTGCCCCATGCTCTGGGCCGCGCCGCAGAGCGCCGAACCGGCGAGGAAGGTCGCGATCGCGCCCAGGTAGACCAGCTTGGGGCCGAAGACGTCGCACAGCTTCCCGTACAGCGGCAGCATCGCCGTCGCGGCCAGCGCGAAGGCGCTGACGAGCCACGGCAGCCGATCGACGCCGTGCACCGGGTCCAGCTCCCGGACGATCGGGACGACCGCCGCCGAGACGATGTTGTTGTCGATCACGGCCATCACGATCGTGAAGACGCAGAGCAGCATCCCGATCTTCTTCTGTCGTTCCGTCATGCGGTCCAGCATGCTCGTCAAACTTTTACTCGGTCAATACTTTTGCTGAGTCAGTTTTTGTATCTGGTATATTTCCGGCTCATGGGAGAGCCGGGGCTGCGCGAGCGCAAGAAGAAGGAGACCTCCGCACGGCTCTGGCGCGCGGCGCTGGACCTGTTCGCCGAACGGGGCTTCGACGCCGTGTCCACGGCGGAGATCGCGGCCGCCGCTGACGTCTCGAAGATGACCTTGTTCAACTACTTCCCGACCAAGGAGGACCTGATCCTCATGCCGGTCGAGGACCACATCGACGAGCCGGCCCGGGTCGTCCGCGCCCGCCCCGACGGGCAGTCCGCGATCGAGGCGCTGCGGACACAGTTCCTGGCGGCGCTGGCCGCGAGAGATCCCGCGACCGGACTGAGCGACAGCGAACCGGTCATGCTGATGCAACGGCTCGCCCGCAGTACGCCGTCCCTACTGGCCCGCGCCCTGCACTACGAGCTGACCCGGGCGAACACGCTGGCCGACGCCCTGGCCGAGCCGGGCCCGACGACCCCGTTCGACCACGTACGCGCGCGCCAGATCATGGGCGTGATCAGCGCCCTCGTCGAGCACAACGTGGCCCGCGTCCTGGCCGGTGACAAGCCGGACGCCGTCTACCCGGAGGCCGTCACCCTCGCCGAACGGGGATTCGATCTCCTTGAATGAGTACGCTCCGTGAGGATTTCTCGTCAGGGGAGCCGTCCACGTAAAGATTTAACAACACGGCACCCCTAAACGATTGACTCTCCCCTCCGGCCGGTCCAGATTGGCCCGAAGAGGATCACTCCATCTTCCGCCGGAGGCACGATGCAACCCCCACAGCGCCGTTTCCGGCTGCTGGCCTCATTGAGCGCACTCACCTTCGTCGCGAGCGGACTCGCCGCGACCCCGGGTGCCGCCGCCGAGACCACGGCCTCATCCAGACAACAGGCCTACACCGACGCCGCCGCCGAGTTCGGCGTACCGGCGGACATCCTGCTCGCCGTCTCCTATCTGGAGTCCCGCTGGGACGTCAACGGCGGCCTGCCCAGCACCAGCGCCGGGTTCGGCCCGATGCACCTGACCGACGCGGCCTACGTGACGTCGCTCCCCCGGGAGGAGGAGGCGACCGACGCGCCGGCTGAGGACTCCCGAGGCGACGACTCGCGGACGACGGTCAAGGCTCCGATCGAGCAGCCGGCCGAGGCCGGTGCCGACCCCGCCGCCCTGCAGACACTGGACGCGGCCGCCACGGCGACCGGTCTGTCCAAGGAGGAGTTGCGGACCGACGTCACGGCCAACATCCGTGGCGGCGCGGCGCTGCTTTCGGCGTACCAGCAGGAATTGACCGCACCGACCGGCGCGAACAGCGACGTGGCCGACTGGTACGGCGCGGTGGCCCGCTACAGCGGCGCGACCGACGACGCCGCCGCGGCCGCCTTCGCGGACGAGGTGTACGCGACGCTGGCCGAAGGCGCGGCCCGGACCACCGACGACGGTCAGGCGCTGGCCCTCACCGCGCGCGCCACCACGCCGAACCGGCAGTGGCTGAACGGCCTGGGCCTGCGGCACCTGCAGCGGCCCGACGGCCTGGAGTGCCCGGTCAACCTGGACTGCGAGTGGATTCCGGCGCCCTACCAGGTGCTGCCTGGCGACGACTACGGCAACCACGACCTGGGCAACCGCCCGGCGCAGCAGAAGATCGAGTACATCGTCATCCACGACACCGAGGGTTACTACCCGGGTGTCATCAACATGGTGCAGGACCCGACCTACGTGAGCTGGAACTACACGCTCCGCTCGGTCGACGGTCACATCGCGCAGCACGTCAAGGCCAAGGACGTGGCCTGGCACGCCGGCAACTGGTACGTCAACTCGAAGTCGATCGGCCTCGAGCACGAGGGCTTCGCCGCCAACGGCGCCTGGTACACCGAGGCGATGTACCGCACCTCGTCGAAGCTGGTCCGGTACCTGGCCCTGCGGCTGGGCATCCCGCTGGACCGCCAGCACATCATCGGCCACGACAACGTCCCCGGCATCACGCCGGCCAACGTCGGCGGCATGCACTGGGACCCGGGCCCCTACTGGGACTGGGCGCGCTACATGGAGCTGCTGAAGGCTCCGATCCGGGGCATCGGCACCGCCCACGGCGGCATGGTGACCATCAAGCCGGACTACGCCACCAACCAGCCGGCCTTCACGGGCTGCGTCAAGAAGGGCGTGCTGTGCGCCGCCCACGGCTCCGGCTCGGTCGTGCTGCGTACGGCGCCGGACGCCAACGCGCCGCTGCTGACCGACTTCTACCTGAACGGCACCAAGCCCGCCACGATGCACATCTCCGACCACGGAGCCCGCGTCGAGACCGGCCAGCAGTACGCCATCGCCGACCGGCAGGGCGACTGGGTCGCGATCTGGTACCTGGGCCAGAAGGGCTGGTTCTACAACCCGCCGTCGAACCCGGCCGCCGTGTGGTCGACCGGTTTCGTCATCACCCCCAAGGCGGGCAAGGCCACCATCCCGGTCTACGGCCGGGCGTACCCGGAGGCGGCGGCGTACCCGGCCGGCGTACCGGTGCAGGCGATCGCGCCGTTGACCGGATACACCCTGGCCGCCGGGCAGAAGTACGTCGTGGGCAACATCCTGCCCAGCGAGTACTACCGCGCGGTGACCTTCGACGGGTCGAGCCCCGGTGACTGGACGGTCGTCCGAGGCGAGACGAAGTACGTCCAGATCCAGTTCGGCCACCGGATCATGTTCGTGAACCTGGCCGACGTCGACATCCGTCCCGCGGTGGTCTAAGTCCCCACCGGCGAACGCGGCCCCCGACAATGAGGTCGGGGGCCGCGTTCTTTGCTTCCCGATCAGCCGCGCGGGCCGCCCGCGACGTAGATGACCTGGCCGGTGACGAACCCCGCGCCCTCGCTGACGAGGAACGAGATCGTGTGCGCGATGTCGGCCGGGTAGCCGACGCGGCGTACCGGGGTCTCAGCCGCGCGGGCCGCCTGGAACTGCTCGAAGTCCACCCCGACCCGGGCGGCGGTCGCGGCGGTCATCTCGGTCACGATGAAGCCTGGCGCGACCGCGTTGGCGGTGACGCCGAACGGGCCGAGTTCGATCGCCAGCGTCTTGGTGAAGCCCTGGAGGCCGGCCTTCGCGGCGGCGTAGTTCGCCTGACCCCGGTTGCCCAGCGCGGACGTGCTCGACAGGTTCACGATCCGGCCGTACTTCGCCTGCGTCATGTGCGCCTGCGCCGCCCGGGTCATCAGGAACGCGCCCCGCAGGTGCACGGAGATCACGCTGTCCCAGTCCGAGTCGGTCATCTTGAACAGCAGGTTGTCGCGGATGACCCCGGCGTTGTTCACCAGCACCGTGGGCGCGCCGAGCTGCTCGGCCACCCGGTCGACCGCCGCCGCCACGGCGTCGGTGTCACTGACGTCCGCACCGATCGCCACGGCTTCGCCGCCGTTCTTGCGAATCTCGTCGACGGTCGCCTGGCACGACTGCTCGTCCAGGTCGACGACCGCGACCTTCATCCCGTCGGCGGCCAGCCGCTGAGCCGTCACCGCACCGATCCCCCGGGCCGCCCCGGTCACGATCGCCACTCGCATGTATGCCTCCCTCGTCGCCAGCAACGCTGCCCGCGACATTACCGGCCGGTAGCCAACTTAACTACCGGCGGTAGTTTAACTATCGGGAGGCGATCAGTACGCGCCCCGCGAGCGGACGACCGCGCCGACCGTCTTCCAGAGGATCGACAGGTCCGAGGTCAGCGACCAGTTCTCGACGTAGTAGAGGTCGAGCCGGATGCCGTCCTCCCAGGACAGATCGGACCGCCCGCTGACCTGCCACAGCCCGGTGATGCCCGGCTTGACCAGCAACCGCCGCGCCACGTCACCGTCGTACTTGGCGACCTCCTTGGGCAGCGGCGGCCGCGGCCCGACCAGGCTCATGTCTCCGCGGACGACGTTGACCAGCTGCGGCAGCTCGTCCAACGAGTACTTGCGCAGGATCCGGCCGACCCGGGTGACCCGCGGATCCTGACGCATCTTGAACATCAGGCCGTTGGTCTCGTTGAGCCCCGTCATGGTCTCCACCAGTTGGTCGGCGTCGACGACCATGGTGCGGAACTTGAAGACGTCGAACTCGATGCCGTGCTGGCCCACCCGGCGCTGCCGGAACAGGATCGGTCCCCGGCTGTCCAGCTTCACGGCGATCGCCACGAGGACCAGGACGGGCAGGGCGACCAGCAGTCCGCCGATCGCCAGGATGCGTTCCACCACGTTCTTCACGATCTTGGTGCCGCCGGCGAAGTCGGGCTGCTCGACGTGGATCAGCGGCAGACCGGCGACCGGGCGCGTGTGGATGCGCGGCCCGGCCACGTCGACCAGGGCGGGCGCCACGACGAGTTCCATCCCGGAGCCCTCCAGCTGCCAGCCCAGGCGGCGCAGCCGCGAGGCGGTCAGCTCGTTCGACCCGGTGACGGCGATGGTGTCGGCCCGGGCTCCGGTCGCCGCCTCCACGATGTTGCGGAACGACCCGACCACGGGCACGTCGCCGAGGCGCTGCTGCGGCGCTCCGGCCGTCCGGGGCACGAGCAGGCCGTCCGGGATGCACGCGCCGACCACCCGGTAGCCCGTGTAGGGCTCGCGTCGCAATTGGCGTACCAGCTCCAGGACATGGGCCGCGTCGCCCACCACCAGGACCCGATGCGACCAGCCGGCGCCGCGGGACCGCGCGCGGTGCAGGCGCTTGCGCGCCACCCAGCGGGCGGTGATGAGCCCGACCGTGCCCATCAGGAACGCGATGGCCAGGAAGCTGCGCGAGACGCCGATGTTGACGATGTAGCCGAGGATGGCCACGGTGCCCGCGAGCCGCGCGCTGGCGCCCGCGACCCGGCGGTACTCGTCGGTGCCGTAGCCGAGCACCCGCTCGTCGTAGCACCGCACGGTCCGCAGCCAGATCAGCCAGGCCAAGCCCAGCGTCACGCCGATCAGTCCATACGGGACGTCGATACGCGGCGGACTCGCGGTGGAGAACCGGGCCAGGTAGCCGCCGAAGATCGCGGCCGCGATCACCACCGCGTCGCAGGCGACAAGGGTACGCACATAGATGCGGCGCCGTTCGGCGAGCCGGCGCACCTCATCCGCGGCTGTGGACGCGGACGCGTCACGCAGCGCGGCGGATACGGAAGCCGTGGTCATCGCACCCCCTCGATGCCTGTCCGGTAAGGGCATCATCGTCGCGTGCCGCCCACCCGTTACGGGCGGTGAGACGGGAACCTGTCAGTTGCCGACGGACGCATGATCCGGGTCTGCCCGATCGGCCCGTTGCCTATCGGTCACCAGCGCAGATGCTGTGCGCGAGCTGCGATTGCGTCCACTTGCTCCGTCCTATGGAGACCGAAAGGGCGACGGCGGAAACGGTCCCATCGTCTGGTTCCGCATCCGCCGTCGCCTTTCACTCACTCAGATTTCACCCGGTGAGCCGATCCGCTGCCGCCCGGACGGGCGACAACAAGCCCGCTCGGGTGTCAGCCGGTGAACCCGGCCGTGATGCTGGTGAACGCCCAGTCCGACTGCGCGATGCCGGAGCAGGACTCCTGGACGCCGCCGCCGGCGCAACCCCGGTCCCGGTTGACCGACCAGAACGCCAGCCGCGCGATGTGGTTGGTGTTGGCCCAGTTCCGGATGTTGGTCCAGATGGCGGTGGTGGTGATCTCGGACTGGTCCGAGTAGCCGTTCATGCCGGAGATGCCGAGGTGCGCGTACGCCTGGGCGTCGGTCCAGCCGAACGCCGTCTTCAGCGCGTTCTTCAGGCCGTTGGCCGCGTTGACGGTGTTGTTGTACATGTCGGCCCCGCCACCGAAGTCGAACGGCATGATGGTGAAGACGTCGATGTTCGCGCCCAGCGCCGCCGCCTGGTTGATCAGCCGCGTGCCGTAGTACGTCGGGCCGGTCGTCGAGGTGCCGAAGGTGACGATCGTCTTGATGCCCGGGTTGTTCGCCTTGACGATCTTCAGCGCGCCGAGGATCCGGTCCTGCACGGCCTCGTTCTCGAACTCGTCGGTGTTCTCGATGTCGATGTCGATGTACTTCAGGTTGTACGCCGAGATGACCTGCTGGTACGCCGCCGCCAGGGCGGTCGCGCTGGAGCAGTTCGGGCCGAGCTTGTTGCCCGACCAGCCGCCGAAGGAGATCTCGACGTCGCCGCCGGCCGCGCGGACCGCGTTGATGGTCTGCTGGTCGACGCCGCCGGTCAGCGGACGGGAGCTGTCCCAGGCCGGGGTGCAGCCGCCGCCGGAGAGCATGAACGCCATGGTGAACTGCTTGATGCCGGTCGCCGACATGACGGTCGTGATCGACGGCGGGCTGCCCCAGCCGTTGTAGTAGTACGGCGCGGCCATCGCACCCGTGCTCGTACAACCGGTGGTGCTGCCGGTCGTCGCGCCGGACTTCGCCGACTCACCGGAGTTGTTGTACGCCGCCACGGTGTAGGTGTGGCTGGCGCACGCCCCCAGACCGGAGATGGTCGCCGTGGTGCCGGTGACCGTCGCGCGTACGGTGGTGCCCTCGTAGACCCGGTAGCCGGTGACGGTGCCGGACGAGGCGCTCCACGACAGCGAGATGCTCGACGCGGTGGTGCCGGTCACCGACGGCGTGCCCGGAGTCCCCGGTACGCCGGGCGGAGCCGACGTCGTGGGGCTCGGCGACGGGTTGCCGCCGGGGCCGTCGAGCGAGAAGTCGTCGGCGTAATACGTACCCGTGCCGTACCAGCCCTGCACGAAGATCTGCAGCGAGGTCTGCGAAGCGCCGGTGGTGTACGCGACGGACAGCTGGACCCAGTTGCTCGCGGCGGACGGGTTCCAGACCTGGTTGCCGCCGGTGACGCCGAGGTAGACGTAGCCGCTGCCGCCCCGGACCCAAGCGGTCAGCGTGTACGCGGTGTTGGCCTGGACGGCCACCGTCTGCGTGCACTTGGCGTTGTCCGCCGCGGACGCCGCGCCCTGGAGGGCTCGGCTGCCACTGTGGACAGGAGTGGTGACGACCGAGCCGAGATTCCCCGAGCACGACCACGGGCTCAGGGTTCCGCTCTCGAGGCCGGGGTTGGACAGGATGTTCGCGGCCGAGGCGGAGGTGGATGCGACGAGCACGGCGGCGCCGGCCAGCAGCACGGCGCCGGCGACCGCCAAGATGCGTCGGTACATGGGACTCTCCTAGATCAGTTCCGCGCGCCGTTTCCCCCGGGCAGCCGGCACACAGAGATCGATGGAACTACGAACGCAGATGAACCTTAAAGGAAAAAGTCCTAACAGTAAATATGGTTAACAGTGCCTACTCGGCTGCGTGACAGCTCGGCGGATCGTGGAGATCGACTGGTCGTTGAACGGGTATGCCCGAGACTCCGCCCCCGCACCAGACACGACCGCTGGCCGCGGCGGCGACGGGCCACCCGTTCAAGATCGGGCTCTGGATAGGACTCGCGCTGCTCCTGGTCATGGTGGCCGCGAACCTGGTTCAGGCGGCCGGCACCGTGCTCACCATCGTGGCCGCCGCCGGGTTCTTCGCCATCGGCTTCAACCCGGTCGTGAAGTGGATGATGCGCCGCGGCATGTCCCGGGGACTGGCCGTCCTGCTGCTGTTCATCGGGTTCCTGTTGCTGGCCTGCGGCTTCCTCGCGCTGCTCATCCCGGTCGCGATCAGCCAGCTCGGTTCGGTCATCAACGCGGTTCCGGGCTGGATCCAGCAGGTCCTCGACGATCCCCGGGTCCAGGAGCTGACCAGCAACGAGGACGTCGTGGCGAAGGTGGAACAGCTGATCACCCCGGCGAACATCAGCAGCGTCCTCGGCGGGCTCGTCGGCGGGGCCACCACGGTCGCGGCCGGGATCTTCAACTTCGTGACCGCGTTCATCCTGATGTTCTTCATCCTGGCCGGCTTCGACCGGCTCCGGGACGGCGCGTACCAGCTGATCCCGTTGAGCCGGCGCGACCGCGTCGCGGGGATCGCCGACCAGATCCTCGACAAGGTCGGCGGCTACCTCGTCGGCTCGCTGAGCATCGCGTTCGTCGCCGGCACCGTCGCGCTGATCTACCTCTGGATCGTCAGCGTCCCGTACGCCCTCCTGCTGGCCCTGGTCGTGGCGGTCTGCGACCTCATCCCCCAGATCGGGGCCACCCTCGGCGCGACGGTCGTGACCCTGGTGGCCTTCGGGGCGCGCGGCCTCGGCGTCGCGATCGCCACGATCATCTTCTTCGTGGTCTACCAGCAGCTCGAGAACTGGCTGATCTATCCGAGGGTGATGCGGCAGGCGGTGCAGATCTCCAACCTGGCGGCGATCGTCTCGGTGCTCATCGGGTTCGCCATGTTCGGCGTGATGGGCGTATTCATCGCCGTCCCCGGGTACGCCGCGATCCAGCTGATCATCCGGCAGGTCGTCCATCCCCGGCAGGACTCGCTCTAGCCGCCTACGAAACCTGCCGGAGAACCGCTGTTTACGAATCGCCGCGAGCCGTGCGAACTGCGCAACGTTGTTGCGCCGTACGCAACCTTCGCGCCTGGTTTGCGCTGCTCAACCGGCCTAACTTGGTTCGCATGCCGACACGCCGTTACCTGATGTGCCGACCGACCCACTTCGCGGTCACCTACCGGATCAATCCCTGGATGGATCCCGCCGCCCCGTACGACACCGCCCTGGCCATTTCGCAGTGGACCGAGCTGAAGCGGGTCTACGAGAGCCTCGGCCACCAGATCGAGGAGATCGACCCGCTGCCCGGACTGCCCGACATGGTGTTCGCCGCCAACGGCGGAACCGTCGTCGACGGCAAGGCGCTGGCCGTGCAGTTCCGCGACGCCGAGCGCGCCGACGAGGGTCCGGCGTACGCCGACTGGTTCCGGAGCGCGGGCTTCGAGGTCACCGAGGCGAAGGCGATCAACGAGGGTGAAGGCGACATCCTGCTCGCCGGCGACTACATCCTGGCCGGAACCGGATTCCGCACCTCGCACGCCGCCCACGCGGAGGTCCAGGAGCTGTTCGGCCGCCCGGTCATCACCCTGCAGCTCGTCGACCCGCGGTTCTACCACCTCGACACCGCTCTCGCAGTGCTGTCGCATGGCGATCATGGCAAGCCGGTGAATGTGGCGTACCTGCCTGAGGCGTTCTCGCCGGGCAGCCAGGCCGTGCTCCGCCAGCTGTTCCCGAACGCCGTCATCGCGACCGTCGCCGACGCCGAGGTGCTCGGCCTCAACGCGGTCAGCGACGGCGAAACCGTCGTCCTGCCGGTGCAGGCGGTGGCGCTCGCCGCCGCCCTGGAGCAGGCTGGATACCAGACCATCGGAGTCGACGTCAGCGAGCTGCGGCTCGCCGGCGGCGGCCCCAAGTGCTGCACCCTGGAGCTGCGTTCATGAGCAAGACCTCGGAAGCCGTCGCCGCCGCCGAACGCTGGACCGCGCACAACTACCACCCGCTGCCCGTCGTGATCGCCGACGCCGAGGGCGCCTGGGTGACCGACGTCGACGGCAAGCGCTACCTCGACTGCCTCGCGGGCTACTCCGCGCTGAACTTCGGCCACCGGCATCCCGCGCTGATCGCGGCCGCGCACGCCCAGCTCGACCGGGTCACCCTGACCAGCCGGGCGTTCATCCACGACCAGTTCGCGGAGTTCTGCCAGAAGCTCACCGACCTCACCGGCAAGGACCTGATCCTGCCGATGAACACCGGCGCGGAGGCGGTGGAGACCGCGATCAAGGTCGCCCGCAAGTGGGGCTACCTCGTCAAGGGCGTACGCCCGGGGCAGGCGAAGATCATCGCGATGGAGGGCAACTTCCACGGGCGGACGACGACGATCGTGTCGTTCTCGACCGACCCCGACGCACGCGACGACTTCGGGCCCTACACGCCCGGTTTCCAGCTCGTCCCGTACGGCGACCTCGCGGCGCTGGAAGCAGCGATCGACGAGAACACCGTCGGCGTCCTCGTCGAGCCGATCCAGGGCGAAGCCGGCGTCCTCGTGCCCCCGGCCGGATTCCTGCCCGGCGTCCGGGAGCTGTGTACGCGCAACAACGTCCTGATGCTCGCCGACGAGATCCAGAGCGGCCTCGGGCGTACCGGGGACACCTTCGCCTGCGACGACGAAGCCGTCGTACCTGACATGTACATCATGGGCAAGGCGCTCGGCGGCGGCATCGTCCCGGTGAGCGCGGTCGCGGCCGACCAGAACGTCCTAGGCGTCCTCAAGCCGGGCGAACACGGATCCACCTTCGGCGGAAACCCGCTGGCCTGCGCGGTCGGCATCGCCGTGATCGACCTGCTGCGTACCGGGGAGTTTCAGGAGCGCAGCCGCGAACTGGGTGAGCGGCTGCACACCGGGCTCGCCAAGCTCATCGGCGACGGCGTCACCGAAGTACGCGGCCGCGGCCTGTGGGCCGGTGTCGACATCGACCCCGCGCTCATGTCCGGGCGAGACGCGTCCGTTCAGCTGATGGAGCGCGGCGTACTCGCCAAGGACACGCACGGCTCGACCATCCGGCTCGCGCCGCCGCTGACCATCACGGCCGACGAGGTCGACTGGGCGCTGGAGCAGTTCCACTCCGTCATCGCCTGACGCCCTCCCCTTCCCCTCCCGCCACCGTCCGCCTCGTTGATCATGGAGTTTGCCCCCTCGACACACCGTCGAGACCACAGTTAACTCCATGATCAACGGGGATAGCGGGCGGTCGCGCGGAGGGCGAGTGGCGGGGAGGGGGTTAGGAGGGGGGTAGGCGGAAGGACATCGTGGGGGCGTCCACCAGGACGGAACCGACGGTTCCGGTGCCGGCGGCGAGGCTCCCCGGCCGCCCGATCTCCACACCCGGGTAGAGCTCGATGTATTCGGCCGGCCCGAGCGTCCGGGGCTGCCGTGGCGTGATCTTGTCGCCGCCCGGGTAGACCCAGGCCCCGTTCATGCTGACGTCTTTGACCGACAGCCCGGAGTGGTCGAACGCCACCACGACGTGGTTGCGGCTGACCGCCTTGACGCCGCCTTCGTCGAGCCAGGGGCCCAGGACGATCGACCGGCTGTCGCTGTCCCAGTTGCCTTCGGGGGCGCGCCCGACCGTCACCGGTCCGGCCCCGGTCACCAGGAAACGCTGCTTGATCACGCCGTTGACGCGTACCGCCAGGACGTCCTGAGCCGGCGCGGGGCCGGTGTCGGCCAGCGGCAGGTCGTGGCGCGGGCAGAGCGGGTTGCCCCGGAGCTTGGGCAGCGGCTGGCCCACGGCCACGCGCATGCCCGCGAACAGCGCGCATTCCGGGTCGGGGCAGCGCCACCGCCGGGACATCAGGCGACGGCCGAGATCGGACGGGGCGGTCGGAACCGGACCACGGACCGTGATGACGGCGCCGCCCGCTCCGGGCAGCGCCGCGAATCCGGGCAGGTTGCGCGAGATGATCGGCAGCCCGGCGACCTCGTTCAACTCCCGTACGCGCATCCCGGCGCCCTGCACGACCTCCACGTGCCCGTCGTCGGCCCAGCGCCGGATTACCATCCGCTCGCTGGAAGGTTGATCGAGGTCGGAGAGCAGCTGCTTGTCGACCACGCAGTAGACCTGGATGCCTTC
The DNA here is from genome assembly GCF_040682475.1 of Hamadaea sp. NPDC051192. Classification (NCBI taxonomy): domain Bacteria; kingdom Bacillati; phylum Actinomycetota; class Actinomycetes; order Micromonosporales; family Micromonosporaceae; genus Hamadaea; species Hamadaea sp. NPDC051192. Next base: position 18,625 of record NZ_JBFBAZ010000065.1, on the reverse strand, counting down.
CTCGGCGAGGTGGCGGGCGAGCGCGTCGACCACCATCCCCAGGCGGAGGAGGGTGGCCGGGCGGCCGCCGTCGAGGTCCACGTAGCGGACGACTTCCGCCAGGTCCAGCACACCGCGAGCGAGCGCCGGCTCAGTGGTGAGGCGGCGCTCGATCGCATCCAGGACATGGCTTACCTCAAACCGCATGCTGGAACCCTACTGGCCAGCGCCAGCAGCGGCCAGATGCGGTACTTGTCAAGAAGAGGCCGACTGGTGCTGCCCTTGGTATTTCGGGTCGTGCGCCAGGACCCGGCTCTTCTCCGCGTTGAACTCGTCGTCGCTGAGTTTGCCCCGGTCGTGCAGGTCCGACAGCAGGGCGAGCTGCTGGGCCGAATCGGTCGGGGCGTACTTCTCCACGAAGTCCCGGCTCGCCTCGTCCATCGCCTTGCGCTCGTCGGGCGTCGCGCCAGGCGGACGGAAGATCAGGTAGACCAGGGTGCCGAAGAACGGCGCGATCACCACGACGACCACCCAGAGCGCCTTCAGCCAGCCCGCCAGGTCGTCGCGCCGGAAGATGTCCACCAGCGCGAAGCCCCAGACCAGCAGGAGCGGGATGAAGATCAGCAAAAGCCAAAACGTATCCCAGAAGTCCATGGCATTCATTTTGCCGACTTTTCATCGGAAAGATGCCAGCTTTGTGCGAAGCACCCGAAGATCCCGAAGTCGTCGCTCATAGGTGATCGCCAGGGCGAGCAGAATCGCTCCACCGACGCCGATCGGCAGCCAGAGCGGCAGGCGGGTCCAATACAGGGTCAGCTCGTGCAGCGCGAGCAACACCAGCACAGTCCCGCCGATCACGACCGGCGCCTGCCGCCGCCGCATCGCCCCCGCCAGCACCACGGCCAGCCCGGCCACGCCGAGCGCCACCCGCCGCACCGGGTCGCCCTCCCCCGGCAGCACCGCCAGCAGCGTCGGCCCGAACCCCGCCGCCAGCGCCGGGCCGTAGCCCAGCCAGCTCGACAGGCTCGGGTCACGGCGCATCGCCAGCAGGCCCACCAGCACCGCGATCAGCGCGAGCGGGAGGGAATAAGCCTCGATCGCCTTGATGTCGTACGCCCACAGCAGCGACCAGAGCGCGAGAAGTTCGAGCGCAGCGGCCACGGCGGCGCGGAGAACGGGGAGTCGCCGGGTCAGCACGGTGGCCCCTACGACGAGCCCCCAGCCGAGATAGACCTTCGCGACGTGGATCGCCGGACTCGGGATGGTGTACGCCGAGAGCAGCAGCAGCGCGGCGACGAGGTGGGCCAGCGGTTCCAGCGCCCGCACCTCCCGGCCCGGCCGGGCCTGGCCCGTTGCGGTCTGGGCCGTTGCGGTCTGGGCCGCCGCAGTCTGGGCCGTTGCGGTCTGGGCCGTTGCGGTCTGGCCCGGCGGCGTCTCCGGGCGGATCGGTGCACCGGGGAGGGTCGGTGCTCCGGGGAGGGTCGGTGCTCCGGGGCGGGTCGGTACTTCGGGCCGGGTTGGGAGGAAGCTGACCGCGACGAGGACCGCGGCGGCGGCGAGGACGACCAGGCCGGTCGGACGCGGCGGCAGGTGGGCCGCGTTCGCACTGACGGCGGCGAGCCCGGTCCAGGCGATCCCGGCCAGCGGCCAGGCCACCCAGCGAACCCCGGCGGCGCCGCCCCAACCGCCGAGCACGACGAACGCCGCCGTCGCCAGGGAGAGGCCGAGGATCGACGACCAGCTCGTGGCGGACAACGCGGCCAACCCCGAACCCGCGATTATCGCCGCGTACGCCGCGATGAGGGCGTCGACGGCGGTCGGCCGCTTGGTCAGGCCGGTGCGGACGAGCCGGGCCAGCCCGGCGAGCAGCATGATCAGCGGTACGCCCGGCCAGCGTACGTCGAGCCAGACGAGCGCGAGAACGGCCGGAATCGGTGCGACCGACACCGCCGCCCGCCACCCGAGCTGTACGCCGAGAGCAAGCGCGAGCACCACGAACGCGAGCACGTCACCACCGACGACGACGGTTCCGTCACCAGGTGCGAGACCGGAGCCGGCGGGCGCCGACGCCCACCCCTCACCGAGCCAGCGATACGACTCGACGAGTACGCCGAGCGGCGGCCGGGCCAGCAGCAGCGCGACCGCCAGCAGCGCCCAGCCGACGATGCGCTCCGCAGTCACCCCCACCGCATTCGGTACCCACGCCCCGCTGCGGCCTGTTTGCAGCGGATCAGGGATCTGCGTCGAATCTTGGCCCTCGGAAGCAGGCATATCCGTGATCTGCCCGGAACCCGGGCCGGCCGCAGAAGAGCCCGCGGCAGCCGGCGAGCCGGCGGCGGGAGAGCCCGCGGCGGCGGGAGCGGCGGGGGAAGAGCCGGCGGCGGGGAGGAGGGCGAGCGCCAGCAGCCCGAAGGCGACGTACAGCGACTTGCTCCAGCCGTCCCCGGGAACGGCGAGGACCGCGCCGAAGACGGTCGCGAGCACCGTGCCGAAGACGGCCCACTTCAGCACGACGGCGTACGCGTCGACTCGGCGCAGCAGCCACCCGAAGGCGGGCAGGATCAGGGCGGTGAGCGCGGCCGTGTGGAGCACGGCGGCGTCGGAGACGCCGGACGCGTTCGCGGTCGCGGCGGCGAGCAGGACGAGCAGCGGCGGAGCCGCCGCGAGGCTCACCGCTCCCGGCGTACGGTCCCCCGGCCGGGCCGCGACTGCCGTGGCGAGCGCCAGGACGAGGACGGCACCCAGCGTCCAGGCCGCCTGCGGCGGGTACGCCAACGAGCTGAGCACGGCGTGCGCCGACAGCCCGAAGGCGCCGATCCCGGCGACGAGCCGGACGGCCAGGTGCCGCTGCATGAGGACGGCGGTGAGCAGCACGGCGACGGCGGTGAGGTCGGCGACGGCCGGCAGCCAGTCGGTGACCGGCGGACGTCCCGGGACGGCGAGGGCCAGGGGCACCAGGCCGGCCGCCGCGACCGCGGTCGCGACCGAGGGCCGGGGCAGGACCGACACGACCGCGGTCAGCGTGAGCAGCGCGATCGACACCGGCAGCGCCCAGTCGTACGGGGCCGTCCGGGCGTCGACGCCGAGCGACACCAGCCCGGTCCACGCCGCGAAGGTGCCGGCGAACAGCGCCGCCACACCGCCACCGATCGCGGTCCCGATGACCACGCCCAGCGCGGCGGCCCGGGACACCACCCGGACGAGGTGGCCGAGCGCCGCCAACACCAGTACGCATACCGACGTCCACAGCAGCAGGTGGCCGTCGACCACCCGAGCGATCCGCGCCTGGGCGATCAGGACGAGCACGACGAACCAGGCGACCCCGGTGACGGTCAGCGGGCGCAGGCGCGCCACCGGACCGGCGGCCACCGCGACTGCCCCGACGAGGAGCAGCAACGCCGCTCCGGCGAGGACCGAACCGATCGGGGCGGCGACGGCCAGCCGGACGAACGCGAGGGTCTGCGCGACCAGCAGGCTTACGGCGTACCCGAGCCAGGCGAGGATCTGGAGCACCACGGCGAGCGAGCGGCCCGCGAACCGGCGCAGACTGAAGACGGCGAGCAGGTTTCCGACCGCGACCGTCGCGAAGACCAGCGCGAATCCCCCGGTACGCCCGTCGGCCACGTCGACGAAGAGCAGCGGCAGCGCGGGCTGAGCCAGCAGGAAGCCGCCGACGGCCGGGCCGGACAGGCGGGTGAGCCAGGCGTAGCCGAGCGAGATCGAGGCCGTCGCCGCGGCGACCAGGCCGATGTAGGTCCAGCCGGAGAAGAAGTCATGGACGCGGAGCAGGTTGACGTTCCAAACCGAGTAGCCGTCGAGGATGACCAGCAGCAGCCCGATCGCCGCGAACGTCTCGGCCGTGCCGCGGAGGCCGCGGCGCTGGGCGAGCAGCGGCACGGTCAGCGCTACGCCGGTGAAGACGGCCAGGATCGCCGCCTTGCCCGCCATCCCGAAGGTGCCCCAGGCGAACGCGGTGAACACGATCGCCGCGATGCCGATCAGGATGCCGCCCAGGACGAACAGGATGTTCTTGACCGTCTGCGTCGAGGCCTCCGGCCGAGCCGCCGCCGGCTGCCGACTCGGAACCGGCTGCCCAGCCGGGACAGCCGGCGCGGCCGGCACTCCGGAAAAAGCCGGCACACCGGAAACAGCCGGAACACCGGAAACAGCCGGAACACCGGGAACACCGGGAACAACCGGACCGCCAGCGGCAGCCGACGGCCGACCCGAAGGCTGGACCGGAACCCCCGGGCCGACCGGCGCAACTGGCGGGGCGGGCGCAACGGGCGGAGCGGGCCGGGCCTGCGCCCAGACCTGGGCCGCGAGCCGGGCCCGCCGTTGCCGGGCCACCTGGAGCTGGGTCGAAACGTCGGCGTACGCCAGCCGGGCGCGCTCGGCCTGCGCGGTCAGCTCCACGATCTGCGTGTCGAGCTGGATGACCTCGGCCGCGATCGGGTCCGGTGGGCGGCCGCAGCCGGGACAGCCGGACTCGAGCGAGGCTTCGGTCAGGCAGGCCGGGCACGGATAGGACGTCATGCCAGCGATGGTCGCAACCGGGGCGTACTCGGGTCTTGAGCGAAACAGCTCATTCGCGATGCGCTTTCAGCTTTTCCCGAGGTACTCAGCAGGCGCAGGAGACCCCGGTCACCGGCGCGGTCAGCGGGTCGATCTCGTTGCTCCGCTTGCCGAGCAGCGACTCGGTGCCGAAGCCCTCACGTACCCAGTACTCATAGCCGCCGATCATCTCCTTGACCTGGTAGCCGAGCCGGGCGAAGGCGAGCGCGGCGCGGGTGGCGCCATTGCAGCCCGGTCCCCAGCAGTAGGTCACGACGACCTTGTCCCGGTCGATCAGCCCGGCCGCCTCGGTCGCGATGGCGGCGGTCGGCAGGTGCACCGCGCCGGGGATGTGGCCCTGCTCCCAAGCGTCGATCGAGCGCGAGTCCACCAGCACGAAGGTGCCGAGCGGCAGGTCGGTGTGGACGTCGGAGACGTCGGCCTCGAAGGTCAGCCGGGCGGCGAAGTGGGCGGCGGCGACGTCGGGGGCGGCGGGCGGGGTGTTCAGCACTGCACTCATGCCGAGAATCCTGCCGATGATCCTTCGCGCGCAGAAGTGGCGGTATCGCCGCTGTGCGCTAACATTCCGCCATGCTGATCGAGCTGGCCCCGCCTGACGACCGGCCCCGGCACCAGGTCGCCGTCCTGGCCTTCGCGGGGATGGCGCCGTTCGAGCTGAGCTGCGTGGTCGAGGTCTTCGGCCTGCCCCGGCCCGAACTCGACATCGACTGGTACGAGCTCTCCGTCTGCGCCGAGCAGGCGGCCCCGCTCCCGGTCGTGGGGGGTTTCAGCATCCTCGCCGCGCATGGTCTCGACACGCTGGCTGCCGCCGACACCGTGATCATTCCGGGAGTTCCAGATGTACGCACAGAGCCGTCCCCGGCACTCACCGCCGCCCTGCGTTCGGCGTACGCGCGAGGCGCCCGGCTCGTGTCGATCTGCTCGGGCGCCTTCGCCCTGGCCGGTGCCGGTGTCCTAGATGGACGGCAAGCCACCACCCACTGGCGGTACGCCGGACTCCTGGCGCAGCGGTATCCGGAGGTCGAGGTGACCCCGGATGTGCTCTATGTGGACAACGGTCCGGTGCTGACCAGCGCCGGCAGCGCGGCCGGACTGGATCTGCTGCTGCACATCGTCCGCCGCGATCACGGGGCCGCCGTGGCCAACACGGTCGCCCGGCGGCTGGTGCTGCCGCCCCACCGTGACGGCGGCCAGGCTCAGTTCATCGAGGTCGGCGTCCGCGACGTGACCGACGACGACGGGATCGCCCGCGCGATGGCCTGGTCGCTGGACCACCTCGCCGAGCCGATCACGGTCGGCGCGATGGCGCAGCGGGCGCGCATGTCCGAGCGCAGTTTCCTGCGCAACTTCTCCCGGCAGACGGGCACCACCCCGATCCGGTGGCTGATCGATCGCCGGGTGCAGGCCAGCCTGCCGTTGCTGGAGGTCGGCGACGCCCCGATCGAGCAGGTCTCGGCGGCGGTCGGGTTCGACAGCCCGGTGACCTTCCGGCACCACTTCGGGCGCTCGATGCGGACTTCGCCGTCGGCGTACCGGCGGGCCTTCACGCGCCGCTGACGAGGTGGTCGGCGGCCGACGCGGGCAGCCGTTCGGCGAGCACCACGCGGCCACCCGCCTCGCGCAGCGCGGTACGCGTACCGACGCGCCAGGAGTGGGCGAGCAGTAGCAGGGCGGCGCTGGTGCCGGGCACCACCTCGGCGACGACGTCGTCGACGTCGACATCGCGGATCAATTCGGCGCCGGGCTCTTCGAGCAGAGTGACCTCGCCGGTGAGCGCCTTGGCCACGACGAGCACGTCCACGACCTGGAAACCCTGCTCGGCGGCGATCCGGCGCAGCCGGGCGACGAAGTCCGCGCCCGGCTGGGGATCGGTGAACTCGAGGACCACGAACTCGACCGACTCCATCCCGAAATGGTAAATACTGCGGATTGTCCACTTCGCGGGAATTCAGCGATATATCTTCGCTTTATGAACGAACGCAGCGCCGTCCTGTCCACCTGGCGGCAGCTGAGCCTGATCGGCGGGGTCGTCGCCATCCTGCTGGGCATCGTGCTGCTCATCTGGCCGGACCGCACCCTGCTCGTGCTGGCCGCGCTGCTCGGCATCTGGCTCGTCGTCCTCGGCATCGTCCGGCTCGCCGACGCGGCCACCGGCCGGGAACTCGGCGGAGCCAGCCGGGGCTTCAGCGCCCTCGCCGGCGTCATCTACGTCGTCGCCGGCATCGTGGTGCTGGCCAACCTGCACGCGTCGCTGAAGTTCATCGCGCTGCTCATCGGCCTGATCTGGATCTTCAGCGGGGTCTCCGAGATCGTCTCCGGCTTCACCCGCGTACGCGGACGCGGCGCCAAGCTCGGCGCGATCCTGCTCGGCCTGATCAACGTGGCCCTCGGTGTCGTCGTGCTGTTCTGGCCGGGCATCACCCTGATCGTGCTGGTGTGGATCACCGCGATCTGGCTGATCGTGATCGGCTTCGTGCAGCTCTACATCGCCTGGCAGGCCGGCAAGGCGGCCAAGGCGGCCGACAACGACCCGGCGTACCACGTCATCGAGGAGGGTTTCTGAGCTCGGCGAGGTAGTCCCGGCTCGCCGCGTACGCGGCGCTGACCCGCCGGCGCAACCCCGCCGCGTCCCGGTACGCCCACGGGTTGTCGTCCCGGTCGTTGCCCTCCCCCACCGGCAGGACGTGCACCGAGACCCCGTCCGGCACGGCCGCGAGGTCCCGGGCGAGCCGAGCACGCCGGCCGATCTCCATCGCCGTCTGCGCGACCTCCCAGGGCCGTTGCGGCGGCGAGAGCGGCTTGTCCAACCGGCCCACATGCAGGGCGTAGATGTCCTGTGCGCCCAGTTCGACCGCCTGCGCGATCGGAAGTGAGTTGACGATCCCGCCGTCGACGTAGTGCTCGCCGTCGAGGTCCACCGGGGGCAGCAGGCCGGGAACGGCCGCCGCCGCCATCACCGCCGGCAGCAGCGGACCGGTCGAGAACCAGGACTCGGCGGCCCGTTCGATGCTCACCGCGCCCAGATGCAGCGGTACGCGCAACTCCCCGAACTTGCCCGGCAACGCCTTCTCCAGCAGCCGCCGCAACGGCAGCGGCGAGTGCAGATGCGTACGCGTGGCGAACCGGCGAAGTTGCCGGGGAATGGACTCCCCGTACACCTCGCCCATCTCGGGCGCCGCCCAGAGGCGTACCAGTTGGTCTGTGACGGTGGGAGTGGGATCGGCCGCGACCATCGCGCCGTTGATCGCGCCGATGGAGGTGGCGACGATCAGGTCCGGCGTGATCCCGGCGCGAGCCAGGGCGCGCAGCATGCCGACCTCGACCGCGCCCAGCACCCCACCGCCGCCCAGCACGAACGCCGTGCATCCCATAAAGATCACCGTACACGCAGGTGAGCGGCACGAAGGTGAGCCCGGTAGAGTCGCCCGACGTGACCGACTTCCGCATCGGCGAGGCGGCCGAGTTGCTCGGCGTGAGCGCCGACACGGTACGCCGCTGGGTCGACGGCGGTCGCCTCCCGGCGACTCGCGACCCCCAGGGCCACCGGATGATCCCCGGCCGGAGCCTGGCGGAGTTCGCCCGGTCGCTCGGCGGCGACCCGGACGAACGCGCGGGACAGTCGTCAGCCCGCAACCGCTTGCGGGGCATCGTGACGTCGATCGTGAAGGACGCGGTGATGGCGCAGGTGGACATCCAGGCCGGCCCGTTCCGGGTGGTCTCCTTGATGAGCCGGGAGGCCGTCGACGAACTGGGCCTCGAGGTCGGTTCGCTGGCGGTCGCCGTGGTCAAGTCGACGACCGTCGTGGTGGAACGCGCATGAGGCGGGCGATCGCGGTGATCACCGCGCTCCTGGCCACTGCGAGCCTGGTCGTGGGATGCGGCAAGCCGCCCACGCCGGACCGGGACAACGGCGGCAAGATCGCGGTCGTCGCCGATCCCGCGCTCGCGCCGATCCTGCAGTCCCTGGAGACCACCTTCGAGCAGGCCCATCCCGGCACCGACGTGGTGATCGGGTACGCCGCCGGCAAACGCGCCACGTCGCAGCTGTCCGCGGTCGACGTGCTGGTCGCCCCGGCCGCCACCGTCGCCACCGTCGCCAAGGTCTCGCCGAAGTCGCTGGGGCGTACGCAGCTCGTCATCGCGGTCGGCCCGGCCAACCCGCTGAAGATCGCGAAGCTGGCCGACCTCGCCGCCGTGAAGGTGGCGGTGTGCCAGGCGGCGGTGCCCTGCGGGACGGCGTCGCAGCAGGCGCTCAGCCAGGCCTCGGTGAAGCTGGCCAAGCCGGTCGAGGTCGCCGACATCAAGGAGGCCCTGGACCGGCTGACCCTCGGCGACGTCGACGCGGCGCTGGTCTACCGGACCGACGCCCTCGCAGCCATCGGCCAGGTCGACTCGGTCGACTTCCCGGAAGCCGCCGAGACGGCCCAGGAGTTCCAGGCCACGACGCTGTCCGGCAGCCCGAATCCGGCCGGCGCGACCGCCTTCGTCGACCTGCTCACCGGCGCCGAGGGGCGTACGCAGTTCACCGACCTCGGCTTCACCCAGCCCTGACCAGCTCGGCGGCCCTAGGCTTCGGCTTCGACGCGGATACGGCCGCCGGCGCGGTCGAAGAGGAAGACGCGGTCGAGGTCGACCTCCACCGCGAACGCCTCGCCCACTCGTGGCCGGGTTCCGGCCGGAGCGCGGACGACCAGTTCACCGAAGGGCTCTTCGAGATCGTCCAGCGGCCGGCGCTGGTGCGGCGCCACCCGGCCGCCCGAGCGCTGGGCGTCGGGCGAGGCGTACGCGGCGGGCACGCCGACCAGACCGGTCGCGACGTGGACGAGCAACTCGGCGCCGAGATCCTCGACGAACGACACCGTGCCCCGCAGCACCGGGCCCTCGGCGTCCACCGGCACCGGCCGCAACGCGTCTGTCCGCAGCGCGACGATGACCCGGTCCGTGTGATGCCCTGGGAGAACGCGATCGGAGTTCAGCGCCTGCTCCCCGAGATCCAGCACGGAGCTGCCCCGGCGATCGGTGTAGACCGCGCCCTGCACCAGAGTCGTGCGGGCCGCCCCGACGAACCCAGCCACGAAGACGTCTGCGGGATCGGAGCTGATCTCTTGCGGCGTGCCGATCTGGCGGACGCGGCCGCTTTCGAGCACCACGATCCGGTCGGCGAGGGCCAGCGCCTCCTGCTGGTCGTGCGTGACGTAGAGGGTGGTGACCCGCAGCCGGCGGGCCAGCCGGGCGATCTCCCGCCGCAGCTGCTGGCGCAGGTGAGCATCCACTTGCGACAGCGGCTCGTCGAGGAGGAAGGCCCGGGGGTCACGGACGATGGCCCGAGCCACCGCGACGCGCTGCCGCTGGCCGCCCGAGAGCTGACCCGGCTTGCGGTCGAGCAGGTCGGCCACCCCGAAGTAGCCCGCGACCTGCTCCACCCGGCGCATGTCGTCGGCCAGCGATCGGGCGCCCGCGTGCGCGATCCGCAGCGGCATCGCGATGTTCTCGCGGGCGGTCAGGTGCGGGTAGAGCGCGAAGTCCTGGAAGACCATGGCCACGCCGCGATCACGGGCGGACAGCTGGTTGGCGACGCGGTTGTCGAGGACGACCTCACCACTGGTGGGGTCCTCCAGCCCGGCGATCATCCGCAGAATGGTCGACTTGCCGCAGCCCGATGGTCCTAACACGACCATGAACTCTCCGGGGCCGACCGCCATCGACACCGCGTCCACCACGACGCGGCGCCCGTAGGCCTTGGTCAGCTCCCGAGTCTCGATCACAGCCCGCTCACCGTCTGATTGCCGGACTATTAACGCAGCAACATCGTGAACCGGCGACGGCCCGGGTGCAAGTGGACTTCGCACCCGGGCCGCAACTGTTCGCCGACCGTGACTAGACGGCCTGCCAGAGCGCCGGAACGTTGGGCGGCTCCCAGCCGACGAGCGCGGTGTGCGTCTGCCGGCATTGATAGGTCTTGCCGCCGTAGGTCACCCGGGCGCCCGCGGTGTAGAGCGTTCCCGCCGTCCAGGCCGGGTAGCTGCCGGTCGCCGTCGGCGAGACGCTCGCGCTGGGCGAGGCCGACGCCGACGCGCTGGGCGACGTGGACGGCGAAGTGGACGGTGACACCGACGCCGAAGGCGACACGGATACCGACGGGGACGGCGACGTGGTGCCGCCGGAGCAGGCCCCGTTATCCGTCCACGGCTTGCCGTCCCCGGTGTTCAGGTCCGGCTGGTTGCCCTGCGTCCACCACTTGGCGGTGTACTGGTGGCCGTTGTAGGAGACCACCGCTCCGCCGTTGTACGCCTGCGTCGCGACCCACGCCGCCGCGGTGCACGTGCCGGTCGAGGTCGACGGGCTGGCACTGGCGCTCGTGCTCGTCGTCGGGCTGACCGAGGTGGTGGCCGTCGGCGAGGCGGTCGTCCCGCCCCGGGCCCGGTCGACGCTCAAGGCGTACGTGGTGGTGCCGATCGTCAGCTTGTAGTTCGACGGCGAGGCGATCGGGAGGACGTAGTTCAAGGTGAACTCCGCCGACGCGCCCGGTGCGATCGAGAGGTAACTCGGGATCGTCACGGTGGCGTGGTGGAAGTCGCCCTTCAGCCCGCCGATGTTGCTGCCGGTATGCCCGGCCGTCACCGACATGCTCCAGCCGGACTGCTGCGACATGTTGCCCGGCGCGGAGGTGCCGTAGTCGAACTCCAGCTTCGAGCCGCCCGCGATGGTCACCGTCGAGTTGTTCTTGAGGACGACCTCGGGGTTGATCGGGTAGTTCGCGTCGCCGAGGGCGAACCCGGTCAGCGACACGTCGACGTCCAGCGTGGTCGTCGGCATCGCGGAGTTGGCCCGGGCCGCCCCGTACGCCGACGCCGTCTTGAACTTGTCGTAGGCGAGGTTGGTCAGGGTGTTGCCCATGAAGTACTCGCCCTTGCCCGAGTCGTACGCGTAGTCGCCGGCGAGTTCCCAGATCATCATGCCGCCGATGCCCTTGTTCACGATGTAGTCCGCCTTGGTGCCGATGGACTGCTCGTCCTCGGTCGACAGGAAGACCTTCTTCGTGTTGTTCCACAGCCAGGGCGCGACGAGAGCCGTCGAGTAGTTGCGGGCGTACGTGCCGGTGATGGTGTCGTCGGGGTCGGTCGCCGGGGTCAGCCCGTACGCCGTGAGGTAGTCCCCGGTGATCCCGTTCTCCAGGTTCTTCGCGTGCCACATCGGGTTGGAGCCGGCCGGTTCCTCGTTGCCGCTGGTGTCGAGGTCGTGCCAGAGGTTGTCGATGCCGACCGCGCCGTCGCCGCAGGGGCTCTGCGTGCCGACGGGGCAGTTGGCCGTCTTCGCCGCCGTGCCCCACAGGCCGTTGGTGCCGCCGGTGACGTTTCGGAAGCCCCGGGTGTAGTACGGGACGCCGATGTTTATCCGTCCTGATTGGACGGCTCCGCGGAAGTAGTGGTACGCCCAGTCGGTGTTGAGATACCCGATGTTCTGGTACGCCCCGTAGACCCCGGCCGCCGCCAGCTCGCCGTCGTCGCCGTTGTCGTAGAGCGCCGCGTTCGGGCCGACGAATTTGTTCCACGCGCCGTGCAGGTCGTAGGACATGATGTTGATGTAGTCCAGGTACTGCGTGGTCTGGTACGCCTCCTCGCCGCGCAGCAGCCAGCCCGAGGCGGGCGCCGCGACGGTGAGCATGTAGTACTTGCCGTCGGCCGCCGCCGCGTTGTCGAGCTTCTCCCGCAGCGTCTTCATCAGCGTCTGGTACGACTTGTTCAGCCCGGCTCGCCGCGCGTTGGCCTGCGAGAAGTCGAGCGGGTTGCCCGCGTCGTTGTTGGACGTCGGGTACTCGTAGTCGATGTCGACGCCGTTGAAGCCGTAGGTCCGCAGGAAGGTCACGACCGAGTCGGCGAAGGTCGTGATGCCGGCGGTGTTGATCGACCCGTCCGCGTTGGTGGTCATCCGGTAGAAGCCGCCGGAGTCGACGCGGTTGCCGTTGTCGTCGAAGTACCCGCCGGTCTCGGCCCAACCCCCGACGCTGATCAGCGTCTTCACGTTCGGGTTGGCCTTCTTGTACTTGTTCAGCAGGTTGAAGTGACCGGTGTAGGAGTAGCTGGAGTCCATCTCGGCTCCGGCGACGCCCGGCCAGGTCATGTTGGTCGCGGCGTTGTTGGCCGCGGTCGGCGTGCCGACGGAGATCTTGTTCGTCCCGTCGACGTGCGCGAAGGCGTAGTTGATGTGGGTGATCTTCGTCCACGGGATCTGGTTGACCAGGTACGCCGGCGTCCCGTCCTTGCCCGTCCGCCAGCCGGTGAAATAGCCGATGATGCGGCGCGGGTGGTCGGTGCCCATCGCTTCGCGCCCGTTGGTGTCGTACGCCGCGCAGTACGGCACGGCCACCCCGGGCGTGGTGTAGAGGCCGTCCGGACGACAGGCGGCGTGGTCGGTGGCGGAGTGCGCGGTGCCCACGGCCGCGAGGGCGAGGCCGGTCGCGGCCACCCCCGTCGCCAGCGCCGTGAGCAGGTGGAACAGGGGTCTTCTACGCATGAGGAGGCCTCCTGAGGAGCCAGCAGCGGTTAACTGTTAGCAAACTTTGCTAAGAGTAGACACGTTGTGGCCCCGGTCACGCAAGAGACGAACTCAGATATGAACAAGAGAGAGCGGCGGGTGACGGCGGGCCAACCCCCTCGGCCCTACCGTCACCCGCCGCCACATGGGGAGGAGGAGTAACGCGCTGTGCGAACCGCGCTCGTGACGCGGCGCTTGATGTTAAGACGTCGAACCCAGCGTCACGGTTGTCGTCTTAGTGGCTCCGTCCCGTGTGTAGGCCACAGTGATCTGCTCGCCCGGGTTGTGCGAACCGACGGCGTTCACCAGATCGTCGGCGTCGTTCACGACGGACTCGCCGAACTTGGTGACCACGTCGCCCGCCTTCAGCCCGGACTTCTCGGCCGCGCCGCCCGCGACGACCTCGGTCAGCTTGGCGCCGCCCGACTCGTTGTCGGAAGCCTTCACGCCCAGGTACGGGTGGTTGACCTTCTCACCCTTGATGAGCTGGTTGGCCACCGCCGACACCCGGTCGCTGGAGATCGCGAAGCCGATGCCGATGTTGCCCTCGCTGGAACCGTCGGTCGCGATCGACGAGTTGATCCCGACGACCTCGCCGTTGGTGTTGACCAGCGCACCGCCCGAGTTGCCCGGGTTGATCGGGGCATCGGTCTGCAGCAGGCCGGACATCGTCGAGTTCTGCACCGTGATGGTGCGGTCCTTGGCGCTGATGATGCCCTCGGTGACCGAACCCTCCAGGCCCAGCGGGCTGCCGATGGCCAGCACGGTGTCGCCCACCCGGACGTCGCCGGACTTGCCGAACTTGGCCGCCGTCAGGCCGGTCTTGTTCACCTTGACCACGGCCAGGTCGTACCGGGCGTCGGTGCCGACGATGGTGCCGGTGGTCTTGGTGCCGTCGGAGAAGCTGACCGTCACGGTGTTCCCGGAGGCGGTCGCGACGACGTGGTTGTTCGTCACGATGTAGCCGTCGGCGGTGAACACCACGCCGGAACCCTCGCCGGAGCTGGTCTTGATGGCGACCACGCTCGGCGTCACGTTCGCCGCGATGTCGGCCAGCGAGGAGCGGTCGATCGCCGGCGCGGCGTTGACCGTCGTGGTGCTGACCGGGTTCTTGTCGACCACGGCCGCGCCGACGACGCCACCGGCGACCGCCGAGCAGATCGCGATCACGCCGGCCGCGGCCACCCCGGCCACTACCTTCAGGAACGGGCGCGACTTCGACGGCGGCGGCGAGGCGCCGAACGGCGAGCCCGGCGGCAGGTTCGAGCCGGGCGGCATCCACATCGGACCAGTCGTCGGCGCGCCTTCCCGCCGCAGCGGGTCGGGGCCGTACGAGCCGGCCGGCGTACCGGAGACCGGCGGCGCGCCGACGACAGCCGGCTGCGGCGCGGTCTGGTAGTTGCCGTACGTAGGTGGCGAGTAAGCCGGTTGCCCTGCGGGCGCGGCGGCCGGCGGGACCGACGCGGCCTGGTCCGCAGAGGGCTGCTCGGGCGTCGCCGGGCGCTCAGCCGACGCGTCGGCGGCGCCGGCGAACGGGTTCGGGTTCTGCCGGTCAGCCGGCTCGGAGTTGCTCTGCGGGTCGCTCATGTCAATGATTCTTCCGGATATTTCTTACGTTCATCTTGGCCGAAGCTGAAACTCAACTGTGAACCTGTCTGATGCACTTTACGAGTCTTGTTCGGTTTCATCCTCTTCATGCCCCGTGTCGTCGGTTTCGACCAGCGGAAGGCGTACGCGGAACGTCGCCCCGACGCCGGGCTGCGACTCCACCTCCACGACACCCTCGTGTGCGGCGACCAAGGCAGCCACGATGGCGAGACCCAGGCCGGTGCTGACCGTCCCGTCCGCGCGGCGGGTCCGGGCCGGATCGGCTCGGTAGAACCGCTCGAAGACCCGTTCCTGCTGCTCGGGCGTCAGGCCCGGACCACGGTCGTGGATCTCCACGATCGCCGTCCCGGTCGGCCCGTCGGTCGGGTCGCTGGCCAGCCGCACGATCACCGGCGTACCCGCTGGAGTGTGGGTCAAAGCATTGCTCAGCAGATTTCCGATCACCTGCCGCAACCGCGCGTCGTCTCCGCGTACCACTAGATGCCCGGAATCGGGCGCCGTGGACAGCGTCACCTGACGATCGGGCGCGACCACCCGCGCGGCCTCGACCGCCTCGGCGGCGAGGACGCGCAGCTCGACCGGCGCGAGTTTGAGGGGCCGCTCGCGATCGAGCCGCGCGAGCAGCAGCAGGTCCTCCACGAGCAGGCCCATCCGCGAGGCCTCGTTCTCGATCCGCTGCACCACCTCGGCGGTCTGCTCCGGCGTGCTCACTGCACCCTGGCGGTACAGCTCCGCGAACCCTCGGATCGTGGTGAGGGGCGTGCGCAGCTCGTGCGACGCGTCCGCGACGAACCGTCGCATCCGCTCCTCGGAATGCCGCGCGCTCTGCTCGGCCGCCCGTGCGGCCGCCTCGGACGCGGCCTGCGCGGTGAACGCGGTCTCGATCCGCGCGAGCATCGTGTTCAGCGACCGGGCCAACGAGCCCACCTCGGTCACCGGCCGCGGATTCTCCGGTTCTGGATCTGGTACGCGCTGCGACAGGTCGCCGGCGGCGATGGCGCTCGCCGTCTTCTCGATCTGCGACAGCGGCCGCATACTCCGCCGGATCAGCTCCGCCCCGATCGTGGCGGCGAACAGCAGGACGGAGATCCCGCCGAAGAGGTTGATCGTGATCAGCCGCTGCACCGCGTGATCGATGCCGTACTGCGACTGCGCGATCAACTGGATCTGCCCGTTGTCGAGCTTCGTCGCGACCACCCGCCAGCGCTTGGCCGTGCCGGTCGAGCTGACCGTGAACGGCTCGCGAAGATCCTTCTGAGCATCACTGACGCTGGGCAGCATGGGCAGGTCGGCGTCTCGGTAGTAGTCGGAGATGTTGTCCGGCGGCAACCACCCACCGCTGGGAGACGACGTCGTGCCATAGAACGACGGCGGCAGACTCTGCTTGCCGCCGTGCTGGTTGAACTGCTCGGCGGCGACGTCGGACTGCGTGATCAGCCCGCTGTCCAGATCGGCCATGAGGTAGCGGCGCAACGCCGTCACGCTGGCCACCGCGATCAGCGACATCGCGGCGACCAGCAAGGCGAGCACGGTCGCCATGAGCTTGACGCGCAACGGCTTGGTGCGGATGGGGTGGCGCAGCCCGGCGGCGAATTTCATGGAAGGGTCACGGGCCCGATCACATCGCGGGCTTGCGCAGGACGTAGCCGACGCCCCGCAACGTCTGGATGAGCCGCGGCTGCACCGTGTCGATCTTGCGCCGCAGGTACGAGATGTAGGACTCGACGATGTTGTCGTCGCCCCGGAAGTCGTAGTTCCAGACGTGGTCGAGGATCTGCGCCTTGGACAGCACGCGGTTCGGGTTGAGCATCAGGTAGCGCAGCAGCTTGAACTCGGTCGGCGAGAGCTGGATGAGCTTGCCGCCCCGGTAGACCTCGTGCGTCTCCTCGTCGAGGGAGAGGTCGGCGAAGGTCAGCTTCGGCGACGCCGGCTCGCCCGCCGTACGCCGGAGCACGGCGCGGATGCGCGCGGTCAGCTCCTCCAGGCTGAACGGCTTGGTCACGTAGTCGTCGCCGCCCAGGGTCAGACCGCGTACCTTGTCCTCCGTCGCGTCGCGGGCGGTCAGGAACACCACCGGCGTACGCACGCCGTCCGAGCGCATCTGCCGGATCACCTCGAACCCGTCGAGGTCGGGCAGCATGACGTCGAGCACGACCAGGTCCGGCCGCGCCTCCTTGAACGCCGTGACGCCGGCGCTGCCGCTGGTGGCCGTACGCACCTCGAACCCGGCGAACCGCAGGCTCGCGCTCAGCAGTTCCACGATGTTGGGGTCGTCCTCGACGACGAGCAGCTTGGCCTCGACCTGGGCGGAGTTCATGACCCCATTGAACCCAGGAACGCTGCGCGGTGCCTGCGCTTTGGCTGAGAGGAATCTGTAAGAATCTGAGAACCCGCTGTACGCCGTTATCGCAGCAGCTCGCGGAGGGTTCGCAGGGTCGCGTCGAGAGTGGCCGTCACCGCCTTCGCCTGTGCGGTCACCGGCCGCGCCCGGGTGATGAGCGTACGCGCCTCGGCGGCGAACTCGTCAAGCTTGCGCAGCAGCGCCTCGTTCTCCGGCGCGGGCTCCCGCTTCGGCGTCACGCGTACGCCCGACTTCACCTGCCGGGTCTGCTCCTGCAACTGCCGCCGGATGTCCTTCAACCCGCCGCTGATCTGGGCTTGGATCTGATCTGCCAGCCCGGACAGGTCGTCCACCGACGACTGGATCTCCCGGTCGATCACCGCGATCTCGCCGGCCCGCTGTTCCAGCTCGGCCCGGCCGGCCCCGGTCAGCGTGTACGCCATCCGGTTGCCCTCGGCGACCCGGCTGACCAGGCCCTCCTCCTCCAGCTTCGCCAGCCGGGGATAGATGGACCCGGCGCTGGGCGCGTACAGGCCCTGGAACCGTTCCTGCAGCAGCCGCATCAGCTCGTAGCCGTGCTTCGGCCCGTCCTCGAGCAGCTTGAGCAGGTAGAGCCGCAGCCGGCCGTGCGAGAAGATCGGCGGCATCCGTCACTCCCCCGCCAGGAGGGCGATGCTGCCGCTCGTCGTCGTGGCGCTCAGCCGCCCGCTGCCGGCGCCGAGCCGCCCCCGGGCACTGCCCGCCCAATGCTTGCCCTGCCGGTCCAGCGGAAACACCGTCGTGATCGAGCCGGCCGTCGTGTCCAGCCGGACGTCGAGATCCGCCTCCGCCGGGATGCGGATGGTGATCGACCCGGACGTCGTGTTCAGCCGGACGTCGGCCGGCGTCGTCGAATCGAGGTCACAGGTGATCGAACCGGAGACCGTCGTCGCCTGTACGCGATCCGCCCCCGACTGGGCGAGCGTCAGCGAGCCCGACACGGCCTCCATCACGAGTTCACCTGCCACGCCGAGCGCCTCGACCGGGCCCGAGACCAGCTTGGCCTGCGTCCGCCCGGCCAGCCCCAGCAGACTCACCCGGCCCGACGTGACGTCGACGTCGGTGCTGGTCAACAGGCCCGCCACCGACACGCGGCCGGACACCACCGTCACCGAGGCGACCACCTCGGGCGGCACCGCCACGGTGATCTCACAGTTGTACTGACGATGGAACAGCCACCAGTAGAACGGCCACCGCTTCCGCCAGCCGTGCGAGATCTTGAGCCGACGGCCGTCGTGCAGGACATCCACCGGCTTCTTGCCGACGGACTTGACCTCCATCCGCGCCGCCCCCGGTACGCCGACGATGCTGACCTTGCCCATGACGAGGTTGACGTCGATGCGGTCGACCTCGCCGTCCAGCTGAATCCGTTGTGGATCCTGCACCGTCCACTGCGTCACCGGGACCCCCTTCGCCGTACCCGAGGCCCACACTAACCCAACTCGCGATATATCGCGACTCCCCTTTCCCTCGCTCCGAGGCGTTGATCATGGAGTTTCCGGCGTCGACACACCGTCGAGACCACAGTTAACTCCATGATCAACGGGG
>NZ_JBFBAZ010000064.1:0-43139 GCF_040682475.1 Hamadaea sp. NPDC051192 | reverse complement strand
GGCGACCGCGTCGACGATCTGCAACGCCCGGTCCAGGGAACCGTTGTGGTTGCCCGACATCTCGGCGATGATGAACGGCCGATGCCCCGGCCCGATCAGATGGTCACCGATCTTGATCTCGGTCACTTCGTCTTCCCCTTCTTCCGGTCGGCCGCGCTCAGCTCGGTCCAGACCACTTCCTGCGGAACCCCGTCGACCTCGCGCTCGTAACGCCGGGTCTCGGTGAATCCCATCCGTTTGTGCAACTGCAACACCGGGGTGTTCCAGGCGAGCGTCTCGCCGCCGATCAGGTCGGCCTGGAGCACGTCGAAGGCGTACGCGACGGCGTCGGACTCCAGCTGCACCCAGGCCGGCAGGAGATCCCGCCCGAGACCCTCGTTGTCGAGGTAGAACCCCCAGACGACGCCCTCCTCGGCGGCGTTCCGGGCGTCGAAGCTGACCACTCCGGCCGGCTTCCCGCGCCACTCGAAGATCAGCACTTTCCGCTCGGAGTCCTGGGCGACGGCAGCCCACCAGGCGGCGTGCTCGGCCGGGCGGATCTCATGCGTCGTGAAGCTCACCTTGCGTACTTCGGGGTGATTGCGCCAGGTCAGGACGATGTCCCGGTCGGAATCGGTCGCGTCGCGCAGCACCCGACGATCCTAGCCCGGCAGTCTCTCCCGGCGTTCCGCCGGGCCGTTTCATGATCATGGTCAGATCCGTGTCGCCATGGCAGCGTGAAAATGACCCTGATCAAGGAGGACGCCCCCTAGGGGCCGAAATCCGTAGCTTGCCGGATCACGAGACTCCCAGGGAACGCCTAGCCTCAACCGCGTGACACTGATCGCGACCGAGTCGCTCACCAAGCGCTACGCGAACGGCGTACTGGCGCTCAGCGAATTCACGGTCCAGGTGCAGCCCGGCGTCGTCGGGCTCGTCGGCGCCAACGGGGCCGGCAAGTCGACGCTGATCAAGATCCTGCTGGGTCTGGTCGAGCCGACCGCCGGCGGCGTACGCGTGCTGGGCCTGGATCCGAAGACGGAGGCGGAGAAGATCCGCGCCCGGGTCGGCTACATGCCGGAGCACGACACGTTGCCGCCGGACCTGGCCGCGGCCGAGTTCGTGACGCACATGGCCCGCATGAGCGGGCTGCCGAAGGTGGCCGCGCGGGAGCGGGCTTCCGAGGCGCTGCGCCACGTCGGCCTCTACGAGGAGCGGTTCCGCCAGATCGGCGGCTACTCCACCGGCATGAAGCAGCGGGTCAAGCTGGCCCAGGCGCTCGTGCACGACCCCGATCTGCTGCTGCTGGACGAGCCGACCAACGGGCTCGACCCGGCCGGGCGGGACGCCATGCTCGGGCTGATCCACCGGATCGGCAGCGAGTTCGGCATCTCCCTCGTGGTCTGCTCGCACCTGCTCGGCGAGGTCGAGCGGATCTGTGACTCATTGGTCGCGATCGACGGCGGCCGGTTGTTGCGCGCCGACAGCGTGGCGACCATGACGACCGTCAGCGACGTGCTGGCCGTGGAGGTCTCCGAGGGGCAGCCGGAGCTTGCGGCCGCGCTGCGTGCCCAAGGGCTGCCGGTCCGCGAGGAGTCGCACCTCATTCTGGTGCCGCTGGCCGGCGACGGCACCTACGACCAGATCATCGGCGAGGTGGCTCGGCTGGATATGCCGTTGCACCGGCTGGACCTGCGCCGCCACCGCATCGCGGAACTCTTCGCGACCGCTTCTCCGACCGGACAGGAGGCCGCCGATGTCTGAGTCGGGCGTCATCCATGACATCGGCTATCAGCGCTATTCCGGGCCGCGGCTCGGCCGCGGGTATGCCGTGCGCTCGCTCTACGTGCACAGCCTGCGGACCGCGTTCGGTTTCGGCCGCAGTGCCAAAGCCAAGATCTTCCCGTGGTTCGCCGCCGGAATCGCGCTGCTCGTGGCCGTGATCGTCACAGCGGTACGCGCGCAGGCGGGCCGCCCGGTGCTCTCCTACACCTCGTACGCCGACGCGATCTCGATCCTCGTCGTGTTGTTCTGCGCGGTCATCGGCCCCGAGTTGGTCTCCCGGGATCTGCGCTCCGGAGTGTTGCCGCTCTACTTCTCCCGGCCGATGACCCGGGCGGATTACGCACTGGCGAAGCTGGCCGCGACGGTGTCGGCGGCGTGGCTCTTGCTGGCGATGCCGCTGACCATCATGTTCCTCGGTGGAGCGTTCGGGGCGGGCGGCGCGAAGGAGATCTGGACCGAGATCGGCCGGTACGCCGCCGGCCTCGGCTACGCCGCGCTGTACGCGCTGCTCTTCGGCGCGATCGCGACGCTGGTCGGGTCGCTGGCCAGCCGACGGGCGGTGGCCGCGGCGATCATCGCGGGCTTCTTCCTCATGACCTCGGCGGTGGCCGGGGTGGTCTCCGGCATCGCCTTCGCCACGGACAGCACGACGTTGCAGCACGCGTTCGGCCTGCTGAGCCCGGCGACGCTGCTCCAAGGCGTACATGCGTGGGCGATCGCCGATCAGCCCGGCGACCTCGAAACCATCCCGGTGGGCAACCTCGGCCCGGTCTACGGCCTGGTCCTCGTGGCCGCGATCGCGGTGTGCACCCTCCTCCTGCTGGCCCGCTACCGGAAGGTGGCCCGATGAAGGTCGAACTCGACGGCGTATCCAAGTGGTACGGCAACCTCGTCGCCGTCAACGACATCTCGATGGTCCTGGCGCCCGGCGTGACCGGTCTGCTCGGCCCGAACGGCGCGGGCAAGACGACCGTGCTGCACATGATGGCCGGTTTCCTCGCCCCGTCCCGGGGTCAGGTGCTGGTCGACGGGCAACCGTCGTGGCGCAACCCGCCCGTGTACGGCAAGCTCGGGCTCGTCAGTGAGCGGGAGGCGGTGCACGGCTTCCTCACGGCGTACGAGTTCGTGCTGGCCAGCGCGAAGATGCAGCGGCTACCCGACCCGGCCGCCGCCGCGCGCCGGGCGTTGGACCTGGTCGAGATGACCCCGGCGCAGGACCGGCGGATCGAGACCTACTCCAAGGGCATGCGCCAGCGGACCCGGGTGGCGGCGGCGCTGGTGCACGATCCGGCGGTGCTCCTGCTCGACGAGCCGTTCAACGGCATGGACCCCCGGCAGCGGCTGCACATGATGGAGTTGCTGCACCGGATGGGCGAACAGGGCCGCACGGTGCTGTTCAGCTCGCACATCCTGGAGGAGGTCGAGCAGGTCTCCGGCACGGTGCAGGTGATCGTGGCGGGGCGGCTGGCCGCCTCGGGCGACTTCCGCAGCATCCGGCGGCTGATGACGAACCGCCCGCACGTCTTCACCATCCAGTCCAGTGACGACCGCCGGCTGGCGGTGGCGCTGATGGGTGAGGCGTCGGTGGCGGGCGTCGACGTCGACGCGAAACTCGGCCTGACGGTGCGCGCGTCCGACTACGGGACGTTCACCCGCTCGCTGCCGAAGATCGCCCTGTCGACGGGCGTCCGGGTGCACCGGCTGATCCCCGCCGACGAGTCCCTGGAGAGCGTCTTCTCCTATCTGATCGCGGCCTGATTGCGGAGTACGCCATGAATCTCACCATCGCATCGATCACCTTGCGTGGTCTTCTCGGCCGCGCCCGGTTCCTCTGGCTGCTGCCGCTGCCCTTGGTCATGCTGGGGCTGGCCTGGCTGGCCGACGCGCTCGGCGCGGCTCCGGAGGACTGGACCGGGCCGATCGTCGGCGGGCTCGGCATCGCCGTCGTCCTGCCGGTGATGGCCCTGATCGTCGGGACCGGCGTGCTCGGCTCCGAGATCGACGACGGGACCGTCGTGCACATCCTGACCAAGCCGTTGCCCCGCCGGGAGATCATCCTCGCCAAGCTCGCCGTCGCCACCGGGGTCACCGCCCTGGTCGCCGGGGTGCCGCTGTTCCTGGTGGGCCTGATGTCCGACGGCGTACGCCTCGGCCTCGGGCTGTTCGTCGCCGCCATCGCGGGGTCGCTCGCGTACTGCGCGTTGTTCCTGGCGCTGAGTCTGCTCACGCGGCGGCCGGTGCTCGTCGGGCTCGCGTACGTGCTGCTCTGGGAGGGCCTGCTGGGCAACCTGCTCAAGGGCACCCGGCTGCTGTCCGTCCAGCAGAACGTCGTCGCGCTGGCCGACGCGATCTCCGGATCGGACCTGGTCAAGGGCACCATCTCGACCCCGTTCGCGATCGGCGCGCTCGCCGTCTTCGCGATCGGCGGGACCTGGCTGGCGGTCGACCGGCTGCGCTCGTTCAGCGTGGCGGGCGAGACGTCCTGACGTCACAGCAGACAGAACAGGGGCGGCGTCCGCGAGAACGCCGCCCCTGTTCGGTTACCCCCTCACCGGGAACCTTCTAGAGCGAGTTGGTCGAGATGACGCGGCGGTACCACCGCGCGCTCTCCTTCAGCCGCCGCTCCTGGGTGGCGTAGTCCACGTGGACGAGGCCGAACCGCTTGTCATAGCCGTACGCCCACTCGAAGTTGTCGAGCAGTGACCAGGCGAGGTAGCCCCGCAGGTCGACGCCGTCGGTGACGGCCCGGTGCGCGGCCCGCAGGTGCGAGGCGAGGAACCCGATCCGCTCGGTGTCCTCGATCTCGTCGCCGACCACGACGTCCGGGAAGGACGCGCCGTTCTCGGTGATGATGATCGGCGTCTTCACGTAGTCCCCGCCGAGCCGCTTGAGCAGCACGTGCAGGCCGTCCGGGTCGATCGGCCAGTCCATCCCGGTCCGGGGCAGGTCGGGGTCGAGGAACTCCACGCCCTCCGTGCCCGGGAACTGCGCCGAGCCCGGCTCGCCGACCTTCGCCGCGACCAGCGTCGGCATGTAGTAGTTCACGCCGAGGAAGTCGATCGGGGCGTTGATCGTCGCGAGGTCGCCCTCCTGGATGTGCGTACCGCCGGTGAACCGCTCGACGACCTCCAGCATGTCGGCCGGGTAGCGGCCGAGCAGCAGCGGATCGAGGAAGATCCGGTTGTGCAGGCCGTCGACCCGCGCCGCCGCCTCCACGTCGTGCCGGTCGCGGGCGTCCCGGGGGAACACCGGGCTGAGGTTCACCGTCACCGACACCTCGCGGGCGCCGGCTTCGCGCAGCCGCCGGGCCGCCAGCCCGTGGCCCAGCATCAGATGGTGGGCGGCCCGGAAGGCGGCGGCCGGTTCGGTACGCCCAGGAGCGTGGTTGCCGGAGGCGTACCCGAGGAACGCCGAGCACCACGGTTCGTTGAGCGTCGTCCACGTCGGTACGCGGTCGCCGAGCCGCAGGTACGCCGCGATGGCGTAGTCGGCGAAGGCGTCCGCGGTCGCCCGGTTGGTCCAGCCGCCCCGGTCCTCCAGGATCTGCGGCAGATCCCAGTGGTAGAGGGTGGCCATCGGGGCGATGCCGGCTTCGAGCAGCTCGTCGACGAGCCGGTCGTAGAAGTCCAGCCCGCGGGGGTTCATCGGGCCGGTGCCGTCGGGGATCACCCGCGGCCAGGCGATGGAGAACCGGTAGGTGCCCACCCCCAGCTCTCGCATGATCGCCACGTCGTCGGCGTACCGGTGGTAGTGGTCGCACGCGACGTCGCCGGTGTGCCCGCCGTCCACGAGTCCCGGCGTACGCGAGAACGTGTCCCAGATGGAGGGAGTGCGCCCGTCCTCGCGGGCGGCGCCCTCGATCTGGTACGCCGCCGTCGCGACGCCCCAGCGGAAGCCCACCGGGAAGGTGACGGAGGCGGAGGCCTCGGTGCGGTCCTGGGTCGTTGTCATCCTTTGAGGGCTCCTTGCATGATTCCGTGGATGATCTGCTTGCCCAGCAGCGCGAACACGACGATCAGGGGCATCGTCGCGAGGGCGGCGCCGGTCAGGGTCAGCGAGTAGTCCGTGATGTATCCACTCGCGACGGTGGACAGGGAGACCTGGACGGTGGGGTTCTCCGGGGTGAGGACGACCAGGGGCCAGAAGAAGTCGTTCCAGGCGTTCATGAAGGTCAGCATGCCCAGCACCGCCGCGGCCGGCCGGGCGATCGGCAGGACGACGTGCCAGAACAGGCCCAGGGTGGTGCACCCGTCGACTCGGCCGGCCTCCAGCAGTTCGGTCGGGACGGCGGAGGACAGGAACTGCGACATGAAGAACACGCCGAACGCGCTGACCAGGCTGGGCGCGATGACGGCGTACAGCGTGTCGATCAGCTGCCACTTGGCCATCAGGATGTACAGCGGGATGACGCCGAGCTGGCTCGGCACCATCATCGTCGCGATGACCCCGACGTAGAGCACGGGCCGGCCACGGAAACGCAGTTTGGCGAAGGCGAATCCGGCCAGCGAGGAGAACAGCACGACGCTGAAGGTGATGACCGAGGAGACGATCACCGAGTTGATCAGCGCTTTGCCGAAGGCGACGGTGTCGAAGACCCGGCGGATGTTCTCGACCAGGTGCGTACCGGGGAACAGCGGCGGCGGCACCTGGCCGAGCGCCGAGTTGTCCATCGAGGCGACGATGAGGCTGTAGTACAGCGGGAACGCCGAGAAGAACAGGAACGCGATCAGGGTCAGGTAGGTCAGCGGGTGCGCCCGCCGGATGAACCCGATCGGGCGTACGCGGGTCTTCTCCTTGTAGACCTCGCTCACCGGGCGGCGGGTCCGGGGCGGGACGGTGGGCGTCGTGGCCGACATCAGGCCCTCCGGATGCGTCGGGTGAGCAGGAAGTTCAGCATCGCGGCGAGGACGATGACGAGGAACATGAGCCAGGCGGTCGCCGAGGCGTAGCCGAAGTCGAACCGGCCGAAGCCTGCCTGGTAGAGGTAGAGCGCCAGGGTCTGGAACTGCCCGTCGGAGCCGCCGGTGAGGCCGCCCCCGCCGAACAGCAGCGGTTCGGCGAAGACCTGGAGACCGCCGATGGTGGAGACGATGACGGTGAAGATGATGGTGGGCCGGATCGACGGGATGGTGATCCGCCACAGGCGCTGCATCGAGGTGGCGCCGTCGAGGATCGCGGCCTCGTGCAGCGAGTCCGGCACGGCCTGCATCGCGGCTAGGTAGATCAGCGCGTTGTAGCCGGTCCAGCGCCAGATGATCATCGCCGAGATGGCGATATGGGAGGTGGCCGTGCCGGCCTGCCAGTCGATGTGACCGATGCCGAACTGGCCGAGGACCCAGTTGATCATGCCGTAGTCCCGGCCGAAGAGCTGGCCGAAGATGATCGCGACGGCGACCACGCTGGTCACGTTGGGCAGCAACAGCCCGGTACGCCACAGCGTCTGGCCGCGGAGCCGGTTGTTGAGGATGTGCGCGAGCAGGATGGCGAACAGCAGCTGCGGAACGGTCGAGATGACCCAGATCGACGCGGTGTTGCCGAGCGCGTTCCAGAAGAGCGAGTCCGCGAAGAGAGCCTTGTAGTTCGCCAGTCCGACGAAGGGATGCTCGTCTTCCAGCAGGCTCCAGTCGTGCAGCGACACCCAGGCCGTGTAGACCAGCGGGAACGCGCCCAACAGTCCGAACAGAAGGTAGAACGGCGAGATGTAGAGGTAGGGCGAGGCCTTCACATCCGCCCGGTGCAGCCACGATTTCACCAGGGGCTCCTCGGGTGTTTCAACGGGACGACCTGCGGGATGACCGGCCCCGGTCCGGGCGTCTGGACCAGGGCCGGAGCCGGGCTGAACCTCTGAGGTGCGCCTCTCGGGTCAGCCGCCAGAGGTTCAGTCCAGTCAGGGGTGGCGTCAGACGATCTTCTTGATCTCCTCCAGCGCCTGCTTCCAGGCGGCGTCGGGTGTCTGCTTGCCCTGCTCCACGCGGGTCAGGCCGTTCTGGATGGCGGTGTTGATGTCACCGGCCTTCGGCCCGAGGTACTGCGCCTTCATCGTCGTGATCGACTCGGAGAAGATCTTGCCGACCGGCGCGTTGTTGAAGAACGGGTTCTTGAAGTCGGTGATGACCGGGTCCTGGTACAGCGTCACGGTCGAGGGGAAGTTGCCGGCCTTGCGGAAGACCTTGGCCTGCTGCTCCGGGCTGGTCAGCCACTTCGCCAGCTCGTACGCCTCCTTCTGGTGCTTGCCCTGCTTGGGCAGGGTCAGGAAGGAGCCGCCCCAGTTGCCGCCGCCGCCGGGGATCTTCGCGATGTCCCACTTGCCGGCCGCGTCCTTGGCCTGCTCCTGGATGTACGCCATCATCCAGGACGGGCAGGCGATGGTCGCGAACCGTCCCTTCTGGAATCCGGCGTTCCAGTCGGCCGACCAGGCGGCGATCTTCGCCGACAGACCCGCGTTGATCGCCTCGACGGTCTTGTCGAAGGCGGCGCGCACCGACGGGTTGGTCTCGACGATCACGTTGTCCTGGTTGTCGTACAGGCCCTGGTCGAACTGGCCGAGCACGGAGCGGTACATGACGGTCGGGCCGTCCATGAAGGCGGAGTTGGGCAGCTTCGCGGCGGCGTACTTCTTGCCGGCGGTGATGTAGCCGTCCCAGTCCTTCCACAGCGCCGAGACCTGCTCACGATCGGTGGGCAGGCCGGCCTTGGCGAACAGGTCGGTGCGGTAGCACATGGCCAGGCCGCCGACGTCGGTGCCGAAGCCGATCTGGGCGCCGTTCTTGCCGACCGAGGTCTGCCACTTCCAGTCCGGCCACTGCGCCTTGAGGTCGTTGGCGCCGAGGTCGCTCAGGTTCACGAACTTGTCGGGCGTGGCCTTGAACTGGCCGATCCAGCCCTCTTCGATCGCCTCGATGTCGGCCGCGCCCTGTCCGGTCGCCAGGTGCGCCGCGAGGTTCTTGTGGTGGTCCTCGGCCTTGGTGACCCGCTCGGTGATCTCGATGTCCGGGTGGGCCTTCATGTATTCGGCGTAGAGGTCCTTGTATCCGAACTCGCCGAACGTCGCGACGACGAGCTTGACCTTGCCGCCGCTGCCGGAGCCACCCTTGTCGTCGCCGCACGCGGCGACTCCGGCGAGCAGTGCCACGGAGAGCGCCGCGGCACCGATCTTGTGCAGGTTGCGCATCAACTCCACCCCTTCACGGGCGCGTTCAAGAGGAACTCTGCGGGGGAGACCCGGTGAGCTTTCGGAGCGTGATAGAGCGCTCTCCGGGCTTATTTCGTGATGCGATTTAAGGCCCGATCCTTCGGCGTGTCAAGCGTTGACTTATTCGGAACACCGTGTTTACAGTTCCGACCACAGAAGGTTCCATCGATGGATGTCGGGCAGGACATCGCGATGGCGACTGGGTGGCGGGCCCGTGAGCTGCGGGTTTCCTGCGAGGTGCGCCGTGCCTGCTGCGCGGGACGGCGAAGGCCGTCACCGCCGGATCCCCCGCAGAAAGGCACATCCATGTCTTCGTTCAGGACGGGAAGCATCCCCAGACTGGCCGCGCTCGGGTCCCTCGTCGTGGTCGCCGGGTTGCTCGGACCCGTACCGGCCCAGGCCGCCGGTGAAAGCGTGAACATCTGGCTGACGACCACCTCAGACTCCGGCGGCCGCACGGTCACCCGAGGACTTCAGCAGCAGACGCCGGTGGCGTACGCGGCGAGCAGCCCGGCCGGCAGCCAGACCGTCACCGTCAACGAGAACGTGACCTACCAGCAGTTCGAGGGCGGGGGCGCGTCCTTCACCGACACGGCGGCGTACCTGCTCGACGGCGGCGTCCTCAGCACGGCCACCCGGGACGACGTCATGCGCAAGCTCTTCTCCCCCACCGACGGGATCGGGCTGAGCTTCCTGCGCAATCCGATGGGCGCCTCGGACCTCGCCCGCTACAACTACTCGTACGACGACACCTGTTGCGACCTGAACGACTTCTCGATCAGTCACGACCTCGCCGACGTCGTGCCGCTGACCAAGCAGGCGCGCCAGCTCAACCCCAACGGCGTCAAGCTGATGATGGTCCCGTGGAGCGCGCCGGCCTGGATGAAGGACAACGACAACTTCATCGACCAGGGCTGGCTGATGTCGCAGTACTACCCGGCGTACGCCCAGTATTTCGTCAAGACCCTCCAGGCGTACGAGGCGCAGGGGATCCACGTCGACTACATCTCGGTGCAGAACGAGCCGACCTGCTGCGGCGCCGGGACCACGTACGCCTCGATGAACTGGAACGGCAGCGGCCTGCAGTACTTCATGAAGACCAACCTGTGGCCGGCGCTGCGGGCGGCCGGGCTGACGACGAAGACGCTGGTGCTCGACTACAACTGGGGCAACTACAACGACCTGGGCTCGGTCCCGCTGGCCGACTCCGCCGTACGCGGTGACTCCCTGTTCGGCGGCATCGCCTGGCACGGCTACGGCGGCGACGTCAACCTGCAGACGACGATCCACAACCAGTACCCGAGCGTGAACGCGTACATGACGGAGCACTCGGGCGGCACCTGGATCGCCAATCAGCAGACCGAGGACATGCTCAACATGATCGACTACACCCGGAACTGGGACCGGTCCTGGGTGAAGTGGAGCCTGGCGGTCGACCAGAACCACGGACCGCACTCGGGCGGCTGCGGCACCTGCACCGGCCTCGTCACCGTCCACAACGGAGACTCCCGCAGCGGGCAGGTCGACTACACGATCGAGTACTACACGATGGGACACCTGACGAAGTTCGTGAAGCCGGGCGCGGTCCGGATCGACTCCAGCGCCAACAGCTCGGTCCCGAACGTCGCCTGGAAGAACCCGGACGGCAGCAAGGCGCTCATCGCGTACAACAACACGGGCAGCACGCAGACTGTGAAGGTCAACTGGGGCGCGCAGTCGTTCACCTATAGTCTGCCCACCAAGACGTCGGCCACCTTCACCTGGTCCGGTACGCAGTCCGGCGGCGGCAGCCGGGTCGGCGCCATCACCGGATACGGCGGCAAGTGCGTGGACGTGGCCGCCGCGAACTCCGCCAACGGCACCCAGGTCCAGCTGTACGCCTGCAACGGCACGAGCGCGCAGCAATGGACCGTCGGCACCGACGGCACCATCCGGGCGCTGGGCAAGTGCCTGGACGTCGCCAGCGGCGGCACGGCGAACGGCACCAAGGTCCAGATCTGGGACTGCAACGGCTCAGCCGCCCAGCAATGGACCTACTCGGCGGCGAACGATCTGGTGAACCCCCAGGCGAACAAGTGCCTCGACGCCACGGGGCCCAGCTCGGCCGACGGGACCCCGCTCCAGATCTGGGCGTGCGGCGGCACCGCCAACCAGAAGTGGACGCTCCCCTGAGCTAGCGGAAACGAAAGGCGCCCGCTCGACCGGTCCGAAGGCAGAGACCGGTCGCGCGGGCGCCGTTTTCGTCGTGTGCGACGCGCTCGGGGCGAGGTGGTTCCGAGACATCTACACGCCTCTACTTTGAGACTTATTTCATATCATAAAATCAAGGTCTGGGGCATGCTGAGACGTTCCTCGAACGCAGAGGTGGGTTGCACACATGGTGGCGAGACGGGCGACGGTGCGTGACATGCGCCGGTCGAACAGGGCAGTCCTGCTCTCGAAGATCTACCTGGACGGGCCGCTGAGCCGGCATGAGCTGACGCAGCTCACCTCGCTGTCCCCCGCGAGCGTGAGCACGCTGGTCGCCGAGTTCCTGGAGGAAGGCCTGGTCGAGGAGGCCGGCTCGGTCGAGTCCGACGGCGGCCGCCCGCGCGTGCTGCTGCGGGTCGCGCCCAGCTTCGGCCACGTCATCGGGGTCGACGTCGGCGAGACACGGGTGACCGTCGAGCTCTTCGACATGTCGATGGCGGCCCTGGCCAAGGCCGACTACCCGCTCGAGCCCAACCAGCTCGAACCGCGCGTCACCGTCGAGCACATCCTCGAGGGCATCACCGCCGTCTGCGCCCAGGCCGGGGTGGATGAGTCCACTGTGCTCGGAGTCGGGGTGGCGTTCCCCGGGGTCGTCGACTCCGGCGAGGACGGCCTCGTCCACGCTCAGCACCTGGGCTGGGCGGACGGCGTACCCATCGGGACGATGCTGCGCGCGGGCACGCGGATTCCCGTCCACATCGACAACGGCGCGAAGACGCTGGGCCAGGCCGAGATGTGGTTCGGCGCGGGGCGTGGGGCCCAGCACGCGGTGATCGCGCTCGTCGGGTCGGGAGTCGGCGCGGCCGTCGTGGCCGACGGCGCGAGCTATCGCGGTTCGCGCAGCAGCGCGGGCGAGTGGGGCCACACGACGCTGGTCTACGGCGGGCGTCGCTGCCGGTGCGGCGCGCTCGGCTGCCTGGAGGCCTACGTCGGCGCCGAGGGCATTCTGGACCGCTACCGGGACGCGAACGGTCAGGGCGCGCCGGGGATCGACGAGGAGTCGGCGATCGGTGCGCTGATCGCGACGGCCGACTCGTCGCCCACCGCGCGCGAGGTCCTCACCCAGACCGTCGGCTATCTCGGCGCGGGCATCGCGACGCTGATCAACCTGTTCAACCCCGAGCGCATCGTGCTGGGCGGCTGGGCGGGCACCGCGCTCGGCGGCCGCTGGCTGCCGGAGATCCGGTCCGCCGCCGCCGAGCACGCCCTCAAGCTGCCGTTCGCCCAGACCACCATCACCCTGTGCGAACTCGGCCCAGATGCCGTGGCGCTCGGGGCGGCGACGCTTCCGGTCGCGCGGCTGCTCGCCGACGGCGGCTTGCGTCCCGCGGCGGTCGCTCAGTCAGCACTTGTACGCGGTCCACGCGTCCGCCGTTCGTAACGTCAGTCCGCCGCGTCCGGCGTCGGCAACGGCGACTCGAAACAGGCCAGCCAGGTGGTGAGCAACGACTCCAGCTGGCCGGCCTGCTCCGGGGTCAGCAGGTCGAGCAGCCGGCGTTCGTTGCGCATGTGCTCGGCGAACGCCTGGTCGATCAGGTCCCGGCCGGCGGGGGTGAGCGCGACCACCCGGCCGCGGCCGTCCGTCTGGCTCGGCCGCCGGGTGACCAGCCCACCGCGTTCGAGCCGGTCGATGCGTTTGGTCATCGCGCCGGTCGTGACCATGGTGTGCGCGGCCAGCTCGCCCGGCGCCCGTTCGAAGGGCTCGCCCGCGCGGCGCAGCGTGGCGAGGACGTCGAACTCGCCCTCCCCGAGACCGTATCGGCGATAGACGACGGTCAGCTGCTCGGTCAGCTCGCCGGCGAGCCGGTGCAACCGGCCGATGACGCCCTGCGGGGTCACGTCGAGATCCGGCCGCTCGCGGGCCCACGCCTGCTGGATGCGGGCCACGTGATCGAGTTCTGTCACCCCTACACAATAGCTTCCCGGGAAGCTAAACTAGCTTCCATGGAAGCTACATCGCGATGGGCGCTCGTCACCGCGATCGCGCCGGTGGCCTGGGGCTCGAACTACTTCGTCACCCACCAGTACCTCCCGGCCGACTCCCCGCTCTACGGGGCGGCGATCCGGGCGCTGCCCGCCGGACTGCTGCTCCTGCTCGTACGCCGGACGCTGCCGCGCGGTTCGTGGTGGTGGAAGTCGCTCGTCCTCGGCGTCCTGAATGTGGGCGCGTTCTTCGCCCTGATCTACGTGGCCGCCCAACTGCTGCCGACCAGCGTCGCGGCGACGATCATGGCCACGTCGCCGGTCGTCATGATGCTGATCGCGTGGGCGGCGGTGGCCGAGCGACCCAGAGTCGCCCAGCTGACCGGCGCGGGCGTCGGGATCGCCGGGGTCGGCCTGATGGTGCTCGACGGCGGAGCCGCGGTGAACGCCGGCGGCGTACTGGCTTCGGTGGCCGCGATGACCATGTCGTCGCTCGGCTACGTCCTCGCCAAGAAGTGGAGCGCCGACGTCGACGTGTTCTCCCTGACCTCGTGGCAGCTGATCGCCGGCGGACTGGCGCTCCTGCCCTTCGCGGTCGCGGTGGAGGGCGCACCACCCACTGTGGACGCTCCAGCCGTCCTGGGCTTCGCGTACGTGACGGTCGTCGCGACCGCCGTGGCCTTCGCGGCCTGGTTCACCGGGCTGCGGCACCTGAGCGCCGGAACGGTCGGGCTCGTGGGACTGCTGAACCCCATCACCGGGGTGCTGCTGGGCGCGGCCGTCGCCGGGGAGTCCCTCGGCATGCCCCAGATCCTCGGCATCGCCCTGGTCTTCGTCGGCATCCTGCTCGGGCAGCCGATCCTCCGCCCCTTCCTCCGCCGCGTACGCCGTCGGGCCGCCGGGCCGGCCGCTGGGCAGCCGGCCCGGTGACGGTGCTCAGGCGGGCAGGTTCCACTTCTGGTTGGCCCCGCCGCCACAGGTCCAGATCTGGAGCTGGGTGCCGTCGGCCGAGCTGACCCCGGCGGCGTCGAGGCACTTGTTGGACTGCGGATTCACCAGATCGCGCCCGGCGGTATAGGTCCACTTCTGGGCGGCGGTGCCGTTGCAGTCCCAGAGCTGGACCTTGGTGCCGTCGGCCGTGCCGCCGCTGGCGACGTCCAGGCACTTGCCGAGCGCCCGGATGGTGCCGTCGGTGCCGATGGTCCACTGCTGCGCGTTCGTGCCGTTGCAGGTCCACAGCTGGATCTTCGTCCCGTTCGCGGTGCCCGCCGACGCCACGTCGACGCACTTGCTCCCGTAGCCCGTGATCGGGCCGACACGGGTTCCGCCGGAGGTCCACGAGTAGACCCGGACGTAGTCGATCGTCATGGTCTGCGGGAAGACCGTCGACGCGTTCGGCGAACCGGGCCAGTTCCCGCCGACGGCGACGTTGAGGATCAGGAAGAACGGGTGGTCGAAGACCCACGGGTTGCCGTTGGTCTCGGCCGAGGTGTGCCGGGAGTACTGGATGCCGTCGACGTACCAGGTGACGGCGCCGGGCTCCCAGTCGACGGCGAAGGTGTGGAAGGCGTCGGCGAACGACTGCCCGCCGGGCAGCGTGTACCCGCCGCCGAGGCCGCAGCAGCCGGAGTACCCGGGACCGTGGATCGTGCCGTGCACAGTGGACGGCTCGAAGCCGACGTTCTCCATGATGTCGATCTCGCCGCTGTTCGGCCAGCCGACGCTGCCGATGTTGTCGCCGAGCATCCAGAACGCGGGCCAGAGTCCCTGCCCGCGCGGGATCTTCATCCGCGCCTCGAACCGCCCGTACGCCTGGGTGAACTTCCCCTGCGTCTTCAGGCGGGCGGAGGTGTACTGGCAACTGCCGTACCAGCAGCTGTACCCGGACGGATTGCCCTGACGGGCGGTGATCACGAGGTTGCCGTTGCCGTCGAGGGCGGCGTTGCTGGTGCTGGTGGTGTAGTACTCCAGCTCGTTGTTGCCCCAGCCGGCGCCGCCGACGTCGTACGCCCACCGGGCGGAGCTGGGCGCGGTGCCGGCCGCGCCGGTGAACTCGTCGGACCAGGTGAGCCCGCCGACCGCGGCCGCGGCCGGCGGCGCTGCCGGTGCGGTCGCCAGTCCGGCGGCGAGGGTGAGCGCGGCGCTCAGGGCGAGAGCACCACGTAACAGGGTTCGGGACATAGAAAGAACGCTATTCTTCACTAAATATTCTTGTCAATAAAAGTCCCGAACAAAGTGGGCGCCGGCTTTGAGGTAGTCGTCGATGCGCCTGATGATCAACCGGTACGCTGGCGGAATGCTGATCTACGTGGGCGCGTACACCTCGACCGGCGGCGGCATTCGCTGCTACGAACAGGACCCCTCGACCGGCGCGCTGACGGAGGTGCATCCCCCGGCGGCGGCGATCGATCCGTCCTTCCTGGCCTGGGACGCCACGAAGGCGAACCTGTACGCCGTCAGCGAGTCGACCGGCGGCGTCGAGGCGTACGCCCGCTCGGACCACGGTCTGCTGACCTCGCTCGGCCAGCAGTGGACCGGCGGCGCCGACCCCTGTCACCTGGTCGTCGACCCGACCGGTCAGTTCCTCGTGACCGCGAACTACAGCGGCGGCTCCGTCAGCGTCCACCCGATCGCACCAGACGGCTCCCTCAACAGCCGCCGCGATCTGCTGGAGCACGGCGGCAGCGGGCCCGACCCCGAGCGCCAGGAGGGCCCGCACGCGCACATGATCGCGTACCGGCCGTCGGGGAACTCGTTCTACGTCACCGATCTCGGCACCGATCAGATCCACGAGTACGCCCTGAGCGCCGACGGCGCGATCCTCCCCGTCCGCGCCATCGCCGCCGAGACGGGCAGCGGCCCCCGCCACATCGCCTTCCACCCCACCAGTGGCGCGGTCTACGTCTCCGGCGAACTGGATTCGAGCGTGCTCATCTATCAGCCGCAGGGCGACGGGCTGGTCCAGGTCGGCCGGATCCCCGCGACCGTCGAGCCGCCGACCGAGCGCAACTACCCCAGCCACATCGAATGCTCGGCGGACGGCCGGTTCGTCTACGTCGGCAACCGCGGCTCGGACTGCGTCACCGTCTTCTCGGTCACCCCGGACGGGCTGACCCCGGTGGCCGACGTGCCCGCGGGCGGCCGCTGGCCCCGGCACTTCGCGTTCGCCGGCGACTTCCTCTACATCGCCAACCAGTACGCCGGCACCGTCACGGCCGGGCGACTCGACCCGGCGACCGGCGTACCGGCGGCACCGGTGGTCGTCGCCCAGGTCGCCGAGGCCGCCTGCATCCTCCCCAGCTGACTTCCGGGCCGCCTCCGGTCGGCTCCGGCTCCGCTCCGGTTCCGTCTTGGGCGCTGGATCAGGGATCCGGGTCGAATCATGCTCCAAGATTCGACCGAGAACCCTGATCCAGCGCCCAAGCACCAGCGCCCAAGCACGGTCCGGCGCCGAGGCTGCGAAGGGTCAGGGGAGCAGGGCGACGGAGTGGGCGGCGACGACGGACTGGATGAGGTCCAGCGCCTCCCCCACCGGCTGCGGATCGAGCGACCGCCCGTCCCGAAGCCGCAACGCCACCGCACCCGCTGCCGCCTCCCGGGCTCCGATGACGGCCGCGTAGGGAATCTTGCGTTGCGCGGCTTCGCGTACGCGCAACGACAGCGAGCCCTCCTCCAGGACTTCGACCCGAAGGCCCGCTCGGGAAGCACGGTCGTGCAGCGCCCAGGCGGCGTCCCGCTGCGCCTCCCCGATCGGTACGACGGCCAGCTGCACCGGGGCGTACCAGGCCGGGAAGGCACCCTGGTGCACCTCGATCAGGTGGGCGAACAGCCGCTCCAGGCTGCCGATGATGCTGCGGTGCACCATGACTGGGCGCTGCTTCACGCCCTCACTGTCCACATAGGTCAGATCGAACCGGTCGGGCTGCGCGAAGTCCACCTGGATGGTGGCCAGCGACAACTCCCGCCCCTGCACGTCGTGGATCTGCAGGTCGATCTTCGGCCCGTAGAACGCGGCCTCCCCCGGCGCCTCGAAGAAGGAGACGCCCTCCGCGATCAACGCGTCGCGCAGCATTCCCTCGGCCGCGTCCCAGACCTCGGATTCGCCCAGGAACTTCTCGCCCCGCAACGACAGCCGGTAGGAGTCGACGGAGAACCCCAACGCGGCGTGCGCCCGCTTGATCAAGGCGAGCATGTTCGCGACCTCGGCGCCCACCTGATCCACACGACAGAACACATGCGCGTCGTTGAGCGAGATCGCGCGTACGCGGGACAGCCCGGACAGCACCCCGGACCGCTCGGCCCGGTACTGACCGCCCAGCTCCGCGACGCGTACGGGCAGCTCGCGGTAGGACCGGCCGCGGGCCGCGAACACCATCGCGTGGTGCGGGCACATGCTCGGCCGCAACACCAACGCCTCGCCCTCCGGCGCGGAGTCGTCGGCCATCGGCGGGAACATGTCATCGGCGAACTTCGCCACGTGCCCCGAGCGCACGTACATCTCGTGTTTGGCCATCGGTGGCGAATAGACGTGCTGATATCCAGCGAGGCGTTCCTCCTCGCGGATGTACTCCTCGACCGCGTGCCGCGCGGCCGCGCCGGCCGGCAGCCAGATCGGCAGGCCCGCGCCGACGAGCGGGTCCGAGTGGAACAGCTCCAGCTCACGGCCCAGCTTGCGGTGATCGTTCATCGCTCTCTCCTCCTAGGGGTACGCCCAAGGCCGTCCAGAGAGCGCGAAAACGGCTCCGGGACTGGCCCGGAGCCGTTTCGATCGACTAATGCGTCAGCGGTTCACCGCTGCGTCAGCCTGCACGAAAGCCGCCGGGATGCCCGGCGTCGTCGTGCTCTGCTGATAACGCATGAATCGAGGGTACCTCACACGCCGTAGTAGCCGCGAGCACCGGGGTGCAGTTCCACCGGAGCGGTCTTCCAGGCCACCTCGCGGTTGATGTTCCGGCCTTCGGTGTGCACCGCCGCCAGTTCGTCCTGATGCTCGAAGAGCAGCCGGGTCAGCTCGTACCCCAGCTCGGTCGGCATGGTGGGCGTGGTCACCAGCAGGCAGGGGACGGCGACGGTCGACACGTCCGCGCCGAGCCCGTACGCGTCCTTGGGGATGGTCGCCGCCGTGTACGCCCCCGGGTAGTCCTTGTCGAGGATGGGCACCAACGCGTCGGTCGGCAGCAGCGCGACGTGGCCGGGCAGCTTGCCGAACAGCGCGGTGAGGCCGACCACCGGCTGACCGGCGGTCCAGAAGAACGCGTCGAGCTGACCGGCGGCGAACATCGTCGTCATCTGGTTGAGCGAGGCGGTGAACCGCTGCACGTCTTTGGCGGGATCGAGGCCGGCGGCGGTCAGCATCCGCAGCGCGAGGATCTCGGTGCCGGAACCCGCAGGACCGGTCGCCACCCGTTTGCCCCGGAGATCGGCCGGCGTCCGGATGCCGATGCCCGGGCGCACCACGACATGCATGTACGCCGTGAACATCCGGGCCAGCGCCCGCACCTCGACGGGCGATCCGGCGAACGAGCCCTTGCCGGTGACGGCGTCGCTGGCGACGTCGGCGTACGTGAAGCCCACGTCGATGTCGCCCCGGGCGAGCCGCTGCAGGTTCTCCAGGGCGCCGTTGGTCGGCATCGACACCGCTTCGAACCCGGTCAGGTGCTTGTTCACGACGTCGGCGTACCCGCCGCCGAGCTGGTTGAAGACGCCGTTGGTCGGGCCGGTGCCGATGGTGAGCTGGCCGTGGTGCCAGAGCTGGAGCCGGGCGTCGAGTTCCGGCTGGGCGCAGCCGGTCGCCCCGGTCAGCGTCACGACCAGCAGCGACAGGAGGGCGGCGACCGCCCGGCGAGTCCTCACAGCTGTCCGGGCAGGCGGGCGCCTGGTTCGAGGGCCACGGCGACCCGCTGCGCCAGCAGGGCCGTCTCGTATCCGGTCTGCCCCAGATCGCAGCCGGGAGCGGCGAGCACCGCGAGGTGCGCCCGGTCGCCGACCGCCATGATCAGCATGACGCCGCCGTCCATGTCCACCACCGTCTGGCGTACTCGTCCGGTGGTGAGGACCATGGACGCGCCCACGGTGAGGCTGACCAGGCCGCTGGTGATGGCGGCGAGCCGGTCGGCCTCGTCGAGCGGGAGTCCCTCGGTGGCGGCGAGGGCGAGCCCGTCGACCGAGACGGCGAGGGCGTAAACGATGTCAGGAACGCGCCGGGCGAAGGCGGTGAGCAACCAGTCCAGGCTGGCCGGGTCGGTTGCGGTGGTCTCAGGGGACATGCTGTTCTCTTTCTTCGGGGGTGCTAGACCGGCGGTGGGGCGTGCCGTTGGGCGGCGGCGAGGCCGGAGGCGAGGCTGGACAGGCGGGCGCGCGCGAGGTCGGGGTCGATCACGCCGGTCGCCGCGGCGGCGACCACGGTGGCCCGGCCCCGGGCGATCCCGGGCGGAGTGGGCGGGCTCGGCGGACCGGAGATGGGCCGGGGTTTGCGGTTCACGGCGTGGGCCGGCAGCAGCATCCGGTTCGGCAGTTTGACGAGGGCCACTGTGCCGGTGGTCGGCGCGCTACGCAGCTCGACCTGTACGCGCAGCCGCTGGGCGAGCCGGGCGACGACCAGCAGTCCCATCCGGCTGGCGAGTTCGCCGGTGAGCACCGCCGGGCGGCGCAGCTGCTCGTTCAGCTCCGCCAGTTGCTCGGGGCCGATGCCGATGCCGTGGTCGTAGACGGTGAGGGTCAGCTCGTCGACCGTCCTATGTGTAGCAACCTGCACCTTGCTGCCCGGCGGGGAGAACACCACGGCGTTCTCCAGCAGCTCGGCCAGCAGGTGGACGAGGTCGCCGACGGCGGTCGCGTCGATCCACAGCTCGTCGACCGAACTGGCGTCGATCCGGGAGTACTGCTCGATCTCGGCCGCCGCCGCCATGACGACGTCGGCGAGCGGCTCGGGGTCGACGAACGCTCGGCCGGGCTCGGCCCCGGCCAGCACGAGCAGGTTCTCCTCGTTGCGCCGCATCCGGGCGGCGAGGTGGTCGAGCTGGAACAGCCGGCCGAGGGTGTCCGGATCGGTCTCCGCCCGCTCGAAGTCGTCGAGCAACTGGAGTTGCCGGTGGACGAGGGTCTGCCCACGCCGGGACAACGCGACGAAGATCCGGGCGACGTCCATCCGCAGCAGCGCCTGGTCGGCGGCGAGCCGCAGCGCTTGCCGGTGCAGCGCCGACAACGCCGTGCTCAGCTCGCCGATCTCGTCCGTGCCGGGGGCGAGCCAGGCCGTCACCCGCTCCTGCGAGGCGTGCTCGACGTCGCGGACCGTCTGGGGACTGGGCGCCGAACTGACCTCGGCGATCGCCTCCGGCAGCTCGGTGCTGGTGACCTGCTGGGCGCCCCGGCGCAGCTGCCGCAATCGGCGGCTCGTCTGGATCGCCAGGGCCACCGCCGCGCCCAGGCTGATCCCGACGAGCCCAGCGGTGACCGCCGTGATCACGGTGGCCTCGTTGCGCGAGTCCGCTTCCAGGACGGCCGCGTCCGTCTCCAGCAACGAGATCACGTCGAGCTGGAACAGGTAGACCTTCCGCATCGCGTTGGTCTGCGCGATGTACCACGCGTCCGGGTCGACCTTCAGCGCGTCGGGCTGGCTCTCGTAGCGCAACGCGCCCTCGACCAGCCGGGTGGCCTTCTCGACGTCGGGACCCTGAACCGTGGCGGCGTACTGGTCGCGGGTGGCGGCCGAGGCGAGGTTGGCCAACTGCCCGATCCGGTCCGACTCAGAGCCCCGCAGTTCGGCCAGTTCGGCCAGTTCACCGGGCTGGAACTTGCCGCGGCCGAACACCGAGCGCAGTAGACTCCGCTGCTCGGCGGCCCGGTGCTCGGCCGCGCTCAGCGTCGCCACGATCCGGGCGTTCTCGGCGAGCGCCGGAGCCATCGGCTCGGCTGCGATCGTTTCCGCCATCGAGACCAGGGCGTGCGTCAAATCGTCGTACGCCGCCTCCGGAGTGCCGTCGTCGGGCGACCCGGAATGGCTGGAATCGAACAGCGCCTGGTCGGTCTCCTTCTCCGGATGCAGCGCGAAGTCCCGGACCAACGGCAGTTTCGTCAGCTCGGCCCGGGCGGACGCGACCGCGGAGGTCAGGTCCGGCGTCAGTTTGGCGACCGCGGCCGCCGCCTGGTCGTAGTTCGCCACGGCGGCGTCGGTCCGGTTCTGCTGTGCCGTCAGCAGCTGCCGGCCGGTCTCGCCGCCGCGCAGCAACAGGTCGGCGGTCTCGGCGATCTCCTGCTCGACCTGATGGTTGAGCTTGACCGTCGCGGTCAGGCCCCAGGCCAGGGTTCGCGCCCGCTCCCCCTCGCGGGCGGTGGTCAACGCCGCACCGCTCTGCAGCAGGCCGAGCACGGTCATGCCGACCGTGGCCACGCCGATCGGCAGCAACAGGCGTACGCGGATGGACCGCAGCGGACTGCGCCGGGCGTGCTGCACCGGCTCCCGCACCGACGCGGCACCGCTGGATGTGGGCATGGCGACGGACCTCCCCCGGAGTGACCATTTGAGACTCCGCTCACGCCGGGGGCCGCCGCATCCCCCGAAGGGTTCGCCGTCTTGTCACATGGCATTCAAAAAGTTGACAGATCACACCATTGAGCCCCGCCAAAGCGTGCCAATCCGGCTGGAAATCACACGGTGTCGGAGCTGAACGCCGAGTCGAAGGCCGCCGACGGCGCGTCGAACGCCAGCCGCCGCACGAAGCCGACCGCCTCGGCCGCGCCGACGAGCCGGTCCATTCCGGCGTCCTCCCACTCGATCGAGATCGGACCGGCGTACCCGATCGCGTTGAGCGCGCGGAAGCAGTCCTCCCACGGCACGTCGCCGTGGCCGGTCGAGACGAAGTCCCAGCCGCGCCGCAGATCCGCCCAGCCCAGGTGGGACGACAGCCGGCCACGCCGGCCGTCGCCCGCGCGTACCTTGGTGTCCTTGCAGTCCACGTGGTAGATCCGGTCGGCGAAGTCGAGGATGAAGTTCACCGGGTCGACGTCCTGCCAGACCATGTGGGACGGGTCCCAGTTCAGCCCGAAGGCCGGCCGGTGCCCGATCGCCTCCAGCGTCCGCTTCGTCGTCCAGTAGTCGTAGGCGATCTCGCTCGGATGCACCTCGTGCGCGAACCGTACGCCCACCTCGTCGAACACGTCGAGGATCGGGTGCCACCGGGCGGCGAAGTCGGCGTACCCGGCCTCGATCATCGACGGCGGGACCGGTGGGAACATCGCAACCGTGTGCCAGATCGAGGAGCCGGTAAATCCGACCACTGTGGACACCCCGAGTTTCGCCGCCGCGCGGGCGGTGTCCTTCAGCTCCTCGGCCGCCCGGCGGCGGACGCCCTCCGGCTCGCCGTCGCCCCAGATCCGGGCGGGCAGGATGCCCTGATGCCGCTCGTCGATGGGATGGTCGCAGACCGCCTGCCCGACGAGGTGGTTGGAGATCGCCCAGACCTTCAGGTTGTACTTGGCCAGCGTGGCCAGCTTGCGGGGCACGTAGGTGTCGTCGGACAGCGCCTTGTCCACCTCGAAGTGATCGCCCCAGCAGGCGATCTCCAGCCCGTCGTAGCCCCACTCCGAGGCAAGCCGGCACACCTCCTCGAACGGCAGGTCGGCCCACTGCCCGGTGAACAGCGTGATCGGTCTGGTCATGTCGGTTCTCCTCGTCGTCTCCGATGGGTTGCCGGGGCGCCCGTCGGCGTCGGGCGCCCCGGCGGTTCAACTCCCCGTCCGCACCGCCATGGCGGGCGGGAAGCCGTCTAGGGCAGGTTCCAGCGTTGGGCGGCTCCGCCGGAGCACGTCCAGATCTGTGCCTGGGTGCCGTCGGCGGTCGCCCCGCCCGCGGCGTCGAGACACTTGCCGGACTGCGGGTTCCGCAGACTGCCGTCCGTCTGCGGGGTCCAGTTCTGCGCGCCGGACCCGTTGCACGTCCACAACTGGACCTTGGTTCCGTCGGCGGTGCCGCCGCCCGCGACGTCCAGGCACTTGCCGAGCACCCGCCACGTCTGGCCGACCGGCGACCACTGCTGGGCGGCCGAGCCGTTGCAGGTCCAGAGCTGGATCTTCGTGCCGTCGGCGGTTCCGGCCCCGCTGACGTCGAGGCACTTCCAGCCCGGCCCGGTGATCGCGCCGCTGCCGAGCGTGCGGGCGACGGTGAAGTCGTCGACGTCGAACGGGCCGCCGCCGGTCCCGGTGAAGGTCAGATAGAGCGTCTGCACCCCCACTGGTACGCCGGAAAGCTGCGTGCTGACTTCGGCGAAGGTCGTCCACCCGCCCGTGTTCGGGACGGCGACCGAGCCCAGCACGGCTCCGGTCGCCGAACCGGCGCGGATCTGGATCGTGCCGCCCGGCCCCCCGGACACCACCCGTGCCTTGAACCGCGTGACGCCGGTCAGGTCGAGTCCGGCGTACGCCGCCCAGTCGCCCGGGTCGACGTAGCCCAGCGTCTGCCCGTTGTGCGCCCCCGCCTTGGTGTAGGGCGACACGCCGGACGCGCTGCTGAACGACTCGGCCTGGACCGACCGGTCGATGCCGGCCGGTTTGATCCGGATGTTGCGGAAGGAGGCGTCGTCGCCGGTCCCGTGGTTCTGCAACCCGATGTACCCGGCGAGCGAGCGGGCCGGATCGGTGTTGGTGAAGTCGTTGACCTTCACCCCGTTGAGGAAGACCTGGAGCCGTTCACCGGCGACCGTGATCTCGAAGGTGTTCCAGGTCCCCGGTGGGTTCAGCGCGGCGTCACGGGCGGCCACATCGGCCGACTGGAACCCGTAGACCGCGCCGGTGGTGCGGTCCACGCTGTCGGTCGCGTCGATCTGGATCTCGTACCCGTTGTTCACCGCCGACCACGGATCCGCCGACGCCGGGAAGCCGATGAACACTCCCGAGTTGTCGTCGCCGGCCAGCCGCCAGTCGAGCTTGAGCGAGTAGTCGGTGAACTGCTGGGCCGAATACCAGAACAGACCCATGCCGTCGTAGCTGCTCAGCGTCGCGTCCGTGCTGGTGAAGCCACCCGGTCCGGCCTGCGACCAGCCTGTGGTGGAGCCGTTGTAGAGCGTGCTGTATCCGGTCTCCGGCCGGCAGTCGGCGTTGACCCGGCGAGCGGCGTACCGGATGCCGCCGAGCAGGAGCGCCCGGAACCCGGCCTCCGCGTACGCGGTCTGGGTATGCCCGCTGCCGGTGTAGAAGGACCGTCCACTCCCGATCGTCTTGCACCAGGTGTGCGGGTGGTCCGCGCCCATCCCGCCACCGGTGTAGCTGGACTCGTCGAGGCTCGCCAGGACGTGCGCCGTGGATCGGGGATTGGTCTGGTAGTTGTACCACTCGTCGGTGCGGACCCAGGTCTGGCCGAGCCCGGCGGTGGCCGCGTGCGCCCGGTCCTCGACCTTGATCGTGGCCTGCTGAATGGCGGGATGAGAGGCGAACCACGCGCCGACCAGCTCGCCGTAGAACGGCCAGGCGTACTCGGTGTCGGCGGCCGCGTGCACGCCGACGTACCCGCCCCCGCCCCGGATGTACGCCTCGAAGGCGGTCTGCTGCGGGTCGTCGAGCACGTCGCCGGTGGTGTTGAGGAAGACGACTGCCTCGTACTGCGCGAGGTTTCCGGCGGTGAAGGCGGCGGCGTCCTCGGTCGCCGTGACGGTGAAGTTGTCGGCCGCGCCCAGCTCCCGCAGGGCCTGTACGCCGACCGCGATCGAGTCGTGCCGGAAGCCCGCGGTCTTGCTGAACACCAGCACGTCGTACGCCGTGTCCGCGGCGCACGCCGCGGTCTCGGCTCCGGCCACCAAGGTCGACGCGAGCGCGGCCGACCAGAGAATGCTCCTCAGGGTCCTCATGGCAGGGTCCACTTCTGGTTGGCGCCGGCCGTGCAGTCGTAGATGATCAACTGCGTGGCGTCGGCGATCGAGCCGCCCGGGACGTCGAGGCACCGCCCCGACTGTGGATTGCGCAGGGTGCCGTCGGCTTGGGCGACCCAGTTCTGCGCACCGGTTCCGTTGCAGGTCCACAACTGCACGACGGATCCGTTGGCGGTGTCGCCGCCGGAGATGTCGAGGCATTTGCCGAGCGATCGCCAGGTCTGCCCGACCGGCGCCCAGCGCTGCGCGGTGGTCCCGTTGCAGGTGTAGAGCTGCACGTGCGTGCCGTCGGCCGTGTTCGCCCCGGCGACGTCCACGCATTTGCCCGCCAGGCCGACGACCGCGCCGGTCGCCCCGCTGCCGAGCCGGTTCAGCGTGAAGTTGTCCAGATCGAAGAGCGCTCCGCTGCCGCCGCTGAAGACCAGGTACAACGGGCCGGAGGCGGAACCGGTGAGGGGCGTCGACACCGTCTGGAAGGTCTCCCAACCGCCGGTCACCGGCACGGCGACCGAGCCCAGTTGCGTACCGGTCGGGGAGCCGGAGCGGATCTGGATCGT
Source organism: Hamadaea sp. NPDC051192 (assembly GCF_040682475.1). NCBI lineage: Bacteria > Bacillati > Actinomycetota > Actinomycetes > Micromonosporales > Micromonosporaceae > Hamadaea > Hamadaea sp. NPDC051192. Next base: position 17,595 of record NZ_JBFBAZ010000064.1, on the reverse strand, counting down.
CCCGCCGACTCCGTTGGAGGAGATCCGGGCGGAGAAGCCGACCGCGCCGGTCGTGCTGATCCCGGCGTACGCCGCCCAGTCGCCGTTCTCCACGTAGCCGAGCGTCTTGCCACCGGTCGCGGGGGCGTGCGCGGCGATTCCGACGCCCGACTGCGACGTGTAACTCTCGCCTTCGGCCGCCGCCGCGTTGTTCGTCACGAAGGTGATCGAGTCGAGGTCGAACAACGCTCCAGCGCCCCCGGCGAACACCAGATACAGCCGTTGGGTGCCGGCCGGCGGGTTCGTGATCGCGCCGCTGACCGTGGTGAAGGTGTCCCAGGCCCCGGTCACGGGAACGGTCGCCTGCCCGATCATCGGCCCGGTCGGGGAACCGGTACGCACCTGCAGGGTGCCGCCGACCCCGGCCGACGAAGCGCGGGCGACGAACGACGCCGCGTTGCCGACGGCGTACGGGTCGAAGGCGATCCAGTCGCCATTGTGGATGTCGCCGACCGTCCTGCCGCCCTCAGCGGTCGCCTTGGCGAACTGGTTGACCCCGGCGGCGGCGGTGTAGTGCTCGGCCTGCCGATGCCGAGGCTGGGCGATGTTCTGGGCGTGCGTCGTCAGCGCGGGCTGGCCGTTCGCCCCGTTGTCCGTGTACTCGGCGTCGAAGACCCCGAAGATGTTCGCGGCGTCGTCGTGCTCCCCGTCCACCGGTACGCTGATCGCCCCGGAGCAGCCGGTCTGCGACGTGATGGCGTGGCCGTGGTTGTCGTGGCCCAGCACGTAGGTCATCTTGACCCGGGCGCAGTCGATCGTGCCGTCCTCAGGATCGGTGACGGTGATCTGGTACGGCACCGTGTCGCCGAAGGAGAAGAGCGCCCCGTTCGCCGGGAGCTGTACGCGTACCGTCGGAGCGGTGTTGCCGACCGTCACGATCACGCTCGACGATCCGGTGTTGCCCGCCGGATCGCGTACCGTCAGCGTCGCGGTGAACTGACCGTTCGCGGCGTAGGTCTTGCTCGGGTTGGCCGCCGTCGACGTGGTGCCGTCGCCGAACGCCCAGTTGTAGGTGAGCGCGCCGCCTTCCGGATCGGCCGACCCGGCGGCGGAGAAGGCCACCGCCAACGGGGCCAGGCCGGAGGTCTTGTCCGCCGAGGCCTGGGCGACGGGCGCTCGGTCCGCCCCGGCGATGTACTCGATGCGGTAGAGCGCCGAGTTGGCGTCGCCGTTGAAATAGCCGGTGCCGTAGTCGAGCACGTAGAGCGCGCCGTTCGGGCCGAACGCCAGGTCCATCACCTGCTTGCCGGTCCACGGGAAGTTCGCGATCGCACCCGGCGACCCGTCGGCGTTGACGTCGATCGCCTTGATCCAGCCCCGGCCGAACTCACCGGCGAAGAAGTGGCCGTCCAGTTCGGCGGGGAACTTGACGGTCGAGGTCGAAGCGGCGTTGTAGTGGTAGACCGGCCCGCCCATCGGCGACTCCGAGCCGGTCCCGAACTCCGGCGGCGTACCGGCGTCTCCGCCGTAGCGGATCCAGGCCGGGCGGGCCGCCGGCAGCGCCGTCAGGCCGGTGTTGCGGAACGAGTTGTTCGTCGGCCCGGTGGAACAGGCGTACTTCGGCCCGGTGGTGTCGGTGGCGAAGTTCCACTCGTTGTAGGTCTCCGTCGAGGTGTTCGTCCCCGTGCAGTAGGGCCAGCCGTAGTTGCCCGCCGAGGAGATGCGGTTGAACTCGACCTGCCCGGCTGGTCCGCGATTCGCGTCGGTGCTGCCCGCGTCGGGACCGTAGTCGCCGAGGTAGACCACGCCGGTCGCCTTGTCGACGCTCATCCGGAACGGGTTGCGGAAGCCCATCGCGTAGATCTCCGGCCGGGTCTTGGCCGTGCCCGGGGCGAACAGGTTGCCGGCCGGGATCGTGTAGGTGCCGTCGTCGGCCACCTTGATCCGCAGCAGCTTGCCCCGCAGATCGTTGGTGTTCGCCGCCGTACGCTGCGCGTCGTACGCCGGATTCCGGTCAGCGCGCTCGTCGATGGGGGCGTACCCGGCCGACGAGAACGGATTGCTGTCGTCGCCGGTGGTCAGGTAGAGGTTCCCGGCCGCGTCGAAGTCGATGTCGCCGCCGACGTGGCAGCAGATGCCCCGGTCGGCCGGGGTCGACAGGACGACCTTCTCGCTGGCGAGGTTGACCGTCCAGTCGGCGTTGAGGGTGAACCGGGACAGCCGGTTGACGCCTTGCCAGGCGGAGAAGTCGGTCCCGGTCGCGGGCGCGTCACCGGCCGGAGTGGACAGTGGCGGCGCGTAATAGAGGAAGATCGCGCGGTTGGCCGCGAAGTTCGGGTCGACGCCGACGCCCTGCAAGCCTTCCTCATCATGGGAGTAGACGGGCAGCGTGCCGATCACCGTGGTCGTCCCGGCCGCGTCCGTGCGGCGCAACTTGCCGTCCCGGGCGGTATGCAGCACGGAGGTGTCCGGCAGCACCGCGAGCGACATCGGCTCGCCCATCTCGGCGACGCCACGGGCCATCTCGACCTGCTGGTAGTCGGCGGCGTTGATCGTGGTGTGCGCGACGGCTGGACTGCCGGTCAACGGCACGAGGACGAATCCGGCGGCGAGGACCAACGCCGCGGGAAGAGTGGAGCGGTTCATCTGGGTGCCTTCCTGACTCGGGGGAAGTCAGGCGCGCGCCGCCGCGCCGTCATGGGGTCGGGCCTGCGAGCGGCTGGACGCCGGCCGCTCGCAGGCGGGTTTCAGGCGGTGGTGAGGACGGGGTCGACCCCCGTCCAGGCGGAGTCGTTGCCGGCCGAGCGCAGGACCGCGTCGAGCACCAGCTGCACCTGGAGCGCGTCCTCGAAGGACGGAGCCGGGTCGGTGCCGTCGGCGATGGCCTGCACGAAGTCGCGCATCTGATGAGTGAAGGAGTGCTCGTAGCCGATGATGTGGCCGGGCGGCCACCAGGCGGCCAGGTACGGGTGCTCGGGTTCGGTCACGAGGATCCGGGTGAACCCCTGCTCCGGGCCGGGTCGCGTGGCGTCGTAGAACTCCAGCTCGTTGAGCCGTTCCAGGTCGAACGCGAGCGAGCCGAGGGCGCCGTTGACCTCGACCCGCAGCGCGTTCTTGCGGCCGGTGGCGAACCGGGTCGCCTCGTAGGTGGCGACCGCTCCCCCGTCGAGCCGCGCGGTGAACAGCGCCGCGTCGTCGACCGTGACGCGACCGAGTCCACGACCGTCCGCACCGGCCGACAGTCCACTAGAGACGGATGGCAGCGGCCGCTCCCGGACGAAGGTCTCGGTGAGCGCGCTGACCCCCGTGATGCGCTGGCCCGTGACGTACTGGGTCAGGTCGACGATGTGCGCGCCGATGTCGCCCAGCGCGCCCGAGCCGGCCCGATCCTTCTGCAACCGCCAGACCAGCGGGAACTCCGGATCGACGATCCAGTCCTGCAGGTACGCCGCCCGCACGTGCCGGATCGCGCCGAGCCGGCCGGCCGCGATCAGCTGCTGCATCAGCGCGACGGCGGGCACCCGGCGGTAGTTGAACCCGCACAGGCTGCGTACACCGGACCCGCGGGCGACCGCCGCGGCGGTCGCCATGGCTGAGGCCTCCTCGACCGTGTTGGCCAGCGGCTTCTCGCACAGCACGTGCTTGCCCGCGGCCAAGGCGGCGAGGGTGATCTCGGCGTGGCTGTCGCCCGGCGTACAGACGTCGATCACGTCGATGTCGTCCCGGGCGACCAGTTCCCGCCAGTCGGTCATGGCGGACTGCCAGCCGAGGCGGTCGGCCGCCGCGCGGACGTTGGCCGGATCACGGCCGCAGATGGCCGTCATCCGCACCTGCACGGGCAGGTCGAACGCCCGGTTCACGGTACGCCACGCCTGCGAGTGCGCCGCGCCCATGAACGCGTAGCCGACCAGGCCGACCCGCAGTTCTCCACCGTCTGTCGTGGACACTGATGAAACCTCCCGCAAGAACCGAACGCCAGAACCGATGAACGCTCAGAAACCGAGCTTCAGATAGGTGCCGGCGTTCTCCTTCGTGATCGTCTCGGAGGAGAGGATGATCTCCTTCGGGACCTGGAGCTCGACCAGATCCGCCATCCCCCGCCCCTGGGCGATCAGCCGGCCGAGCGAGATCGCCGACGACGCCATCGACGGGCTGTAGGTGACGGTCGCCTTGAGGACCGACTTGTCGGCCGCGATGTCCTCGATCGCCTTCTTCGACCCGGCCCCGCCGACCATGATGAACTCGCTCCGGTTGGCCGCCGTGATCGCCGCGAGGACGCCGATGCCCTGGTCGTCGTCGTGGTTCCACAGCGCGTCCAGCTTCGGCAGCGCCTGCAGGAGGTTCTGCGCCTCCTTCTGGCCGGTGTCGGCGGTGAACCGGGCGGCCCGCCGGTTGGCGACCTTGAAGCCGTAGGTCTTCAGCGCGTCGGCGAAGCCCTTGCTGCGTTCCTGGGTCAGCTCCAGCTCGTCCATGCCGGCGATCTCGCCGATCACCGGGCTCGCGACGTTCTTCGCCTTCATCGCCTTGCCGATGTAGTGCCCGGCGGCCACGCCCATGCCGTAGTTGTCGCCCTTGATCTGCAACCGGTACGCCAGCGCGTCGGGGAACGCCCGGTCCAGGTTGACCACGGGGATACCGGCTTCCATCGCCTTGAGCCCGAACGCGTTCAGCTCCTTGCCGTCGTGCGGCAGCAGCACGATGACGTCGGGCTTCTCGGCGATCAGCGTGTCGAGCGCGGCCCGCTGCGCGGCCGCGTCCTTGCCCGCCTCCACCTGCTTGAATGTGACGTCCGAGTACGCGGCCGCCTGCGCCTTGGCGTTGTTGGTGATGGCGGCGATCCAGCCGTGGTCGGCGGCCGGGGCGGAGAACCCGATGGTGACCGCCTTCCCGGCGGCGACGTTGGGGTTGCTCGCTTCGGCGCCCTTGGTCTGCGCCGTGGTGGGGTTGTTCGACTCGTTGCTCGTGCACGCGGCGAGGACCGCGCCGGCGCCGAGGGCCGCGCCGCCGAACAACAGGCTGCGGCGGGACGAGTGGGTCATGCGCATGACAACCTCCGAAGATGGACGGGAAATCCGAAGATGGACGGAAAATGGGTGCGAGGAGCCCAGCCGCCGTCGGCGAATCGACGGCAGCCGGTGGCGAGGTGGCTCAGGGTTTGCGGAACAGAGCGGTCAGCGAACCGAACCGGATCTGCTGGACCAGGACGGCCAGCACGATGATTCCGCCCTTGACCATGTTCTGGACCTCGGTGGGCAGGTTGGCGATGGCGAAGAGATTGGTGATCGTCGAGAAGACGATCACGCCGAACATCGAGCCCACGATCGTCCCGCGCCCGCCGGACAGCAGCGTGCCACCGATGATCGCGGCGGCGATGGCGTCGAGTTCGTAGAGTTCGGCCGCGGCCGCCTGGGCGGAGGTGGCCAGTGAGGTGAGCATGATCGCGGCGATGCCGCAGCACAGCCCGGACAGCGCGTACAGGAGCAGGGTGTGCCGCCGGACGTTGATCCCGGCCAGCCGGGCCGCCTCGGCGTTGCTGCCGATGGCGACCGTACGCCGGCCGAACGTGGTGCGGTTGAGCAGCACCCAGCCGAGCGCCGCGGCGACGGCCAGGATGACGACGAGCATCGGGATCCCCGCGACCTTCTTCGTCGCGATCCCGTTGATGAACTGGTCGGCGGAGACCTGGGTCTGCTTGCCGGAGATCTGCGCCGCGAGGCCGCGGGCGGCCACCAGCATCGCCAGGGTCGCGATGAACGGCACGAGCCGCCCGTACGCGATGAGCAGGCCGTTGACCGCGCCGGCGATGGTCCCGACGGCGATGGCGGCGAAGATCATGCCGCCCGCGCCGTAGGACTGCGTCGCCAACGTCGTCGACCAGACCCCGGCCAGCGCGATCAACGCGCCGACCGACAGGTCGATGCCGCCGCCGATGATCACGAAGGTCACCCCGACGGTGACCACCCCGATCGCGGCGGCCTGTTGCAGGATCACCAACATGTTGTTGACGACCCAGTCGGAGTCGCCGTACAGGTCGGGCCGGATGATCGCGCCGATCACGAACAGCACGACCAGCACCCCGACCAGGCCGAGGTTGCGCCACAGCGACTCGGTGGGGATGGTCCGCCACCAGCCGCCACGCTCCACAACGGACGTCTGAGCCGTCACCGCACAAGCTCCTTATGACAAGGTGGGGCTCAGCGAGCCCGCCATCACCAGGTCGAGGACGTCGTCCTCGGTCAGTTCGCCGGCCGGCGCCTGCTTGATCAGGCGTCCCTCGCGCATCACGAGCACCCGGTCGGCCAGACCGAGCACCTCCGGCACTTCGCTGGAGACCAGCAGCACGCCGACGCCGCGGCGCGCGAGATCACGGATCACCTGATACAGCTCGGCCCGCGCGCCGACGTCGACGCCGCGCGTCGGCTCGTCCAGCAACAGCAGCCGGGTGTCGCCCAGCAGCCAGCGGCCGACCACGACCTTCTGCTGATTGCCGCCGGACAGCGTGCCGGCCGGGCGGCGTACGTCGCGGGGGCGCAACTCCAGGGCGTCCGCGATCCGGCTCGCCTCGGCCTGCTCCCGGCCCGCGTCGGTGAAGCCGCCGTGGGCGTACCGGCCGAACGTGGTCAGCGTGATGTTGCGGTAGACCGGCTCGGCCAGCAGCAGCGCCTGACTCTTGCGCTCCTCGGGGGCCAGGCCCAACCCCGCTTTGACCGCCGCGGCGACGCTTCCCGCGGGCAGGTTCCGGCCCGCGACGCTCACCGTTCCAGACTCAGGGGTACGCGCACCGTAGACCGTTTCGAGCAGCTCACTTCGTCCGCTGCCCACCAGGCCGGCGATGCCGACGATCTCCCCTGTGCGTACCTCGAAGGAGACGTCCTGGAACTCGTGTGCCCGTGTCAGCCCACTGACCTGGAGCAGCACGTCGCCCGGTTCTCCCCCGCGAGGTGGGAAGACGTATTCGAGGGAGCGCCCGGTCATCTTGCTGACCAGCTCGCGAGTCGGCGTCGTCCGCGCGGGCAGGTCCACCGCGGAGGTCCGGCCGTCTTTGAGGACGGTGACCCGATCGCCGATCTCGCGGATCTCCTCGAGCCGGTGGGAGATGTAGACGACCGCGATGCCCTCGGCGGTCAGTTCCCGGATGATCCGGAAGAGGTTGGCCACCTCGTCGTGGGCGAGGACCGCGCTGGGCTCGTCCATGATGAGCAGTTTGGCCTCGTGCGAGAGCGCCCGCGCCATGCTGACGATCTGCTTGCCAGCCGACGGCAGCGCCTCGACCAGCCGGTGCACCGGGATCTCGGGATGCCCGAGCCGCCGCAGGACCTCCCGGGTACGCGTCGCCGCAGTTCTCTTGTGGACGAACCCGAACCGGCTCGGCTCCTGGCCGAGGAAGACGTTCTCCGCGACCGACAGGTGGTCCACGAGATCGAGTTCCTGGTAGATCGTCGCGATCCCGGCCTTCATCGCGGCCTGCGGGTTGGCGAAGACGACCGGGCTGCCCTGCCAGGTGACGGTCCCGGCGTCGGGCTTGTGGACGCCGGCCAGCACCTTGATCAAGGTGGACTTGCCCGCCCCGTTCTGCCCGAGCAGGCAGTGCACCTCACCCGCCCGGACCTCGAGGTGGACCCCGTCGAGCGCACGTACGCCCGGGAACTGTTTCACCACCCCGTCGAGCTGGAGGATCGTCGCGTCGGTGGCAGCCTCGGTGGCCGTGTCGGTGGTCATGACGCCTGCTCGAAGGCGATCTCGCTGGCCAGCAGGGCGGCGCCGGCGACGCCGGCCCGGCTGCCCAGCTCGGACAGGACCAGGGGGAGGTTGCCGGTGGCGAGCGGCAGCGAGCGCTTGTAGACGACGCTGCGGATCTCGGCCAGCATCACGTGCCCCAACTGGGCCAGCCCGCCCCCGATGACGATGAGCGACGGGTTCACGAAGCTCACCAGGCTCGCCAGGACGGCGCCGACGCGGCGGCCCCCGTCGCGGATGAGCTGGATGCAGGCGACGTCGCCCTCGGCCGCGCCGGCCGCGACGTCGAGCGCGGTCACCACGCCGTTCGCGGCGAGCCGCTCGGCGAGCGCGGGCGAAGCCCCGGAGCGAGCCGCGGCGGTCGCCTCCCGAGCCAGCGCGCCCCCGCTGAACACCGCTTCCAGGCAACCGTGGTTGCCGCAGGTGCACACCGGCCCGGCGGGGTCGACCTGGATGTGCCCGATGTCCCCGGCGCACCCGTCGGACCCCCGATAGACCGCGCCGTTGAGATAGATCCCGCAGCCGATGCCGGTGCCGATCTTGACGAACAGGAAGTTGTCGACCGAGTGCGCGACGCCGCCGTGCCGCTCGCCGACCGCCATGATGTTGACGTCGTTGTCCACCACCGCCGGGCAGCCGTGTTCCCGGGTGAGCAGCTCACGCACGGGATAGCGGTCCCAGCCGGGCATTATCGGCGGCGACACCGGCAGGCCGTCCCGGAAGCTGACCGGCCCCGGTACGCCGATGCCGATGCCGTCGAGGTGGCTGAAGTGCCCGTCGGCCTTCGCCTTGGCCAGCAGTTCGTTGACCCGATGCAAGGTCGCCTTCGGGCCGGAGCGGATGTCCGCGGGTTCGCTGTACGCCGCCACGGGCTCCAGCCGCCCGTCGGTGATCTCGACGTCGATCGAGGTCGCGCCCAGGTCGACGCCGGCGTACCGGATCTCCGGGTTCAGCTCGACGAGAGTGGACCGTCGTCCGCCCCGGGACTGCGCCGGTCCGGCCTCGGCGACCTGACCGGCGGCGAGCAGCCGATCCAACTCGGCGAGCAGCCGCGGCCGGGGTACGTCCAGCCGGGCGGCCAACTCGGCCCGCGACAACGGGCCTTCGTCGCGCAACAGCCGCAGCAGCCTGACATGCATGCCGTCTCTCCTCTATGGACACATCGACGCTCGCAGGTGCGTTGTGTGGCGCACACGTTACGAGCTTTCCCCGTCGCTGTCCATAGTTTTGTCGGCACAAACAAAAGTTCCGCCTGATCTTGCAAAAGCCCCCCCTCTCTGCGACGCCGAAGGGCGCTGGATCAGGGATCCGGGTCGAATCTTGGGCCAAGATTCGACTGAGATCCGTGATCCAGCGCCCTCGAAGAAGCAGGGTTAGATGGCGAACTCGGGTTGGGCGTGGGGTTCGAGGGCGGCGAGCGTACTGCCGTTGTCGTCCACGACCGCGGCCCGGACGGACTGCGGGTCGTAACGCAGCCGCGGCACGGCGAACACCGCCGACGCGGGCTGGCCGGCGTACCGGACGGAGTAGACGAGCACGCGCCAGTCCGCCTCGTCCCAGTGCTCCCGAACGTCCGAGGTGACGCTGCGCGCCAGGTCCCGCCACGCGCTGCTCTTGTGCAGCTGGTCCACCGTCGACTCCAGCGGCACGTCGAACGCGCCGGGCGAGGCGAGCGGGTGGGACAGCCGGACGTACAACCGGCGCAGGGGCATCAGCCAGCGTTCGTCGAACTCCGGGGAGAACACGACGATCGCGGCGGCCTCGGCCAGCAGCAGCGCGACTCCGGCGACCGGATGATCGGCGAGCCCACCGGTCCACGCGGCACCGGAGGCGAGGGCCAGCAGAGATCCGGCCAGCATCAGTCCGGCCCGGCCGAAGCTGCGGCCGTTGATCGGGATGGGCTGCGCGCTCAGGCAACCACAGGACGACTTCGGGTCCTTGATCTTCGCGTACGCCAGATAGCCGAGGAACCCGGTGCTCAGGGCGGTGGCGGCGACCGCCTCCAGGCGTACGAGTCCGGGCAGGACGAGCGCGGCGCCCAGCACCGCTTCGACCCCGGCGAGCGTGCGATAGGCGAGCACCGCCCGGTCTTCGCCCAGCAGCGGGGCGAGCGCCGTACGCCGCGCGTGCGCGGCCGCGTACCGGCTGAACACCTTGGCCTGCGCGGACCACAGCAGGACCGCGCCGAGCAGGAGTGGTTGCAGGGAACCGATCCACACAAGCATGACGACAACTCCCAGGTCGACGGCAGCCGGGCGGCCGCACCCGCGCCGGACTGCCTTGTGCGTATCAATCAGTGGTTGTGCTGGATGGTGGAGGTGTAGAGGGTGGCGATCTCGATCTCGTTGGTGTCGGGGATCCACGCACCGATGACCTGAGCGTGCCGTCCTACCTGGACCATCGTCATGTCGGCGATGGCCGGCGTGTTGTTGTAGGAGGCGGCCGTGACGCCGGGCACGACGTGCCCGATGATGCGCTTGCCCCGATGGTCGAAGTGGATCTTCTTCGGGGCCAGCGCCGCCACGTGGACCTGGATGTTCACGATGTTCACCCAGATCGCGTCGGCGGCGAGCGTGCCGTCGCCGAGCCGTACGCCACGGGCGTAGAGACCGTCACCCACCGCGACCTTGTCGAGGCTGGTCGGGTGCAGCTTCCAGATGCTGGAGGCGTTGGTGACCCGGATCCGCCACAGGGTGCCGTCCGAGCCGGCCACCAGCAGCATGCCTTCGCTGATGCCGGTGACCCGGCCTTCGGCGAAGTTCGGGTCGGGCGCACCCGGTTCGATGTCGTCGCCCTTGGCGAACGCCGCCTCCGGCGCCAGCGAGCCGAGCGCGGTCGCGCCGACGAGCGAGGCGCTGCCGAGCACGGCCGAGGTGAGCAGGGACCGGCGGTCCATGTTGAGTGCCATCGTCAGTCCCTCCCTACACCACATCGATGTACGCCGGCCGCAGCCCGTACGACAGGCTGGAGATGGCGCTGAACGCCGCGGGCGTCAGGTCGATGACCCGGTTCGATCCGCAGACCGATCCGCAGCAGGTGCGCTCGCCGCAGAACAGGTCCGTCTGCGGGCCGCAGTCGGCGATCGTCGTGCCGACCTTCTGCCCCGTGCACCGGTTGGTCGTGTAGTGGCGGAACCCGCAGGTCCGCCGAGCCAGACCTTCACCGCAGGCCTCAGGATTGGTGATCGCGTGACAGGCGTCGGAGGTGTTCGGCCAGGCGTGTTGCCGGCTGCCTGAGTTGCAGGTGCCACAGGCGCCGTGCCCCGCCGAGCCGCAGGGTCCCCACGAACTGCCGCAGCAGAACCATGAGACCTCGCCGTAGAACCCGGCCATGCGCTACTCCTTTCAGGATGGGGGATTCTCCTGGGAGCGTTCGATGGCCATCGACACTTATCGCAATCATGGCGATAAGATCGCTGTTAGTCAATCCTTAACGATTCATAATTCCTGGACGACAATGTCGAACCCCTTGGGCGTCGGCTCGACGAGATACTTCAGGTCGCGCAACGTCCCGAGCAGCTCCTCCGTCGTCTGCGGCCGCGCGCCCGACAGGAGCAGGTCCCGGACGACCCGGCCCTTGGTCGCCTTGTTGAAGTGGCTCACCACCATGCGCTTGCCGTCGCGCTCCTGCAGCACGCGTACCGCCAGATGCTCGCGGGGCGTCCAGGTCGCCGCGTAGGCGCCGGACCGCAGGTCCAGCACCAGCTCGTCCCGGACCTCGCGGTCCAGCGCCGGACTCAAGGCTTTCTTCCAGTACGCCGTGAGCCCACCCACGGGCGGGAGATTCACCCCGATCGAGCAGCGGTACGGCGGGATCTCGTCGTCGAGCCGGACGACGCCCCACAGCCCGGACGAGACCAGGATCTTCCCGGTGTCGATCTCGGGCGACAGGCTCGCCAGATCGAGGTTGTCGTAGAGCACCCCGGTGTAGACGTGCCGCGCGGGCAACGTCGACGCGGCCGGCAGATCGGCGTTGCGGGCCAGCTCGTCCCGCTGGCCCTCGCTGAGGCCGAGCGTCGCCAGTGCCTTCGCCTGGCCGGCCTTGCTCTTCGCCGAGCACAGTTTGACCAACGCCTTCAGCACACGTTCGCGCGAGCGGCGCAGCTGCGGCAGGAACAGCGAATCGTGGTCGACCGGTGCGCCGGAGCCGGCGGCGGCCTTCCCCTCCGACGGCGGCAGCAGGATGAACACGCAGGTGAGCCTAGCTGGTCAGGGTCGCCAGCCGAGCGGTCGCCTCAGTCAGACTTCGGCGCGTCCACGGCGGGCAGGCCGGATGCGCCAGCGCCTCTTCGGTCGTCAGCCAGAGGATCTCCGCGACCTCCTCCGGCGAGGCGGCGTACGGCTCGGCGCCCGCCGGAACCTCGGCGGCGAAGACCACGTTGACCACGGAGTCGCCGTCGTCGCTGACGAACAACGAGTTGCCCACGTACGCCATCGGCACCCCGTCGAGGTCGAGCCCGATCTCCTCGAGGACCTCGCGCCGGCCGGTCGCCTCCAGTACGCCGGGCAGGAAGCCGCCGACCTCGACCTTGCCGCCCGGGCCGGCGAGCGTACCGGCCGCGTGCCCCTCGTTCCCGCGGCGGATGAGCAGCCAGCGGCCGTCCCGATGCGGGAGGACCTCGACGTTGACCACGTACGCCGGACGCCCGGCGGGGGTTTCGACGACCATCCCGGAACGGTACAGCCCTGGGCTTTACCGCGCCGCCACGATCAGCTTCACAGCGCGGCCATGGATCGGCTTCACAGCGCCGCCAGGATCGCGGTGAGGACCTTGCGGGCGGTCGCCTCGTGCTTCGCGTACGCGTACGGGTAGGCCGAGCCCTGGACCGCCTGGGCCGCGAGCGTCAGCTGCATGTTCTGCCAGCCGGAGACCCTCTTCAGCGCCTGGAAGAACTTCGTCGAGGAGTAGGTCGTGTTCATGATCTGCTTGACCGTGCCCCAGCCCATGCTGGTCCGCTGCTGGAACAGCCCGCAGGAGTCGTAGTCCACCGAGCTGCCCTCGTGCGGGTAGTCGAGCGACTCCGGCACGGCCGAGCTGGCCTGGTTGTAGAGGTCGCTCTCCTGCATGGCGGTCATGATGCCGACGAGCAGCCCACGCTGCGCCACGCCCAACTGCTGCCCGGTCTTGACGACGGTCAGCGCGTTGTTCATCTGCTTCTGGTCGAGCCCGGCGACCGGTTTGACCGAGGTCACGACCTTCTTCACGGTCGGCGACGGTGAGGGCGTCGCGCTGACGGTCGCGCTCGGCGCCGGGCTGGCCGACGTCGACTCCGCCACCCGAGGGGCGGACCGGTCGGCGGCGCCGGCGACCGCGTTGCGGTCGGCGAGCTGTTGCGCCGCGTCGTTCAGCTGCGCCGGAGTGCCCCGCTGACTGGCCACGACCGAGACGCCGAGCAGCGCGATCAGGCCGAGGGCGACGACGCGACCGGCCTTCGCCGAGCGGTGCAGGGTGCGTACGGGGGCGACACCGGGGGTCAGCGGCCCGGCCGGGGTCAGGTATCGCTCCGCCGACTCCATCGCCAGTCGGGTCGCTTCGGCGGTCGCCGCCTTGCCGGTGGCTTTCTTCGTACGCCTCGGCTTCTCGTCTCCAGCCTTCGCGTCTCGCGGCTTGGCGTCTCGCGGCTTGACGTCTCGCGGCTTGATGTCCCGCGGCTTGATGTCCTGCGGCTTGACGTCTCGCGGCTTGATGTCTCGCGGCTTCCCGTCCGTCGGCACCGAACCCGTCGGCATCGAGCCCGTTGGCATCGAACCCGTCGGCATCGGGTCCTTCGGCTTCGCGTCCTTCGGCTTCGCCGATCTCGCCAGCCGGTGCCGGCCGGTCTCTCCGTCGGTTCGCTCCTCCCGAATGCGGTCGAGGAAGAACGTCTGGGTGTCGGTCCAGAGATCGGGTTTGGGGGGCTGCGTACGAGGGCTGGGTCGACCGTCATGGTCGTCATGCTGGGGGCGCATTGGTCGACTTTAAGCAGGTAAAACGTGGTCGCAAACCCCTTAGGGGTGACCTGGGTCACACTGTGGCGGGGCTATCTACGCGTGCGGTGACACGACGCGCGGCGCTGATTTTTCGGTCATGTCCGGCATTTCCGCTGCGCCGACCTATCTGGACCATGCTATCGACATCACCTGATTGAGCTATGACCCTGAGCTGGGAAATTCCTGCCACCGATATCGACTGATCGGGCTCGCCCGATCGGACCCGAATCATCGCCTTACCACGATCGTTTACGCCGACTCGACGACTCCACTGTGGGTCACCACCTGCCCACCAAGAGCTACCACCTCGACGTTTCCATTTGCACCAGTCGATTACCGTGACGCAGTGATCGACGTCGTTCGCCTGTGGCTCGGCATCCTGGTCGCCGTGGCGCTGCCACTCGGCCTGCCCGCGCGGCAGACCAACATCGGGCTGCGATGTCTTTTCACCGCAGCGTATGCGGCATATGCCATTTTTCCGGCGCTCCCCTTCGGCACGGCGGTCGCCACCTGGCTCGGCGTCGTCGCCATCGGCGTCGCCGCTCAGCTCGGCGTACGCCGTCGCGCCGCCACCGCCGAACAGACGCCGGACCGCGACGACCTCGCCCGGATGGCGCACCGCATCTGGCAGTCCCACCGGCAGGTCGTCTACGTCCTGGCCGGCCTCCTCCTGCTCCTGCCGGTCGTCGCCGCCGTACATTTCGGCGGGCGATCGCTCGACGAGCTGGGCCGCCTGCTGGCCGACGATCGGGTGGCGATCATCGTCTCAGGACTGCTGTTCGCCGTCTTCACCGGCGGCGATTTCGTCGCGGCGACGGTCCGCCCGCTCATCCGCCGACTCGCCGAACGCGGCGCGGACATCCATCAGATCGTCCCGACGAGCGCCTACATTGGCTGGATCGAGAGAACACTCGTCTTCACCTTCGTCGCCGGCGGCCACCCCGAAGCCGCAGCGCTGGCCATCGCCGCCAAGTCGTTGACGCGTCTGCCCAACGTGGACCAGCATCCCTCCGGCTTCGGCGAATACGTGCTCGTGGGTACGCTCTCCAGCCTGCTCGTGGCGTCGATGACAGCCGTCGTCGTACGCCTGGCCCTCGGCCTTTCCCCGGTGTAGCCATGGCCGGATTCCGTGACCACCGCTACTTCCGCGAACTCGCGGCGCTGAACCTGCCGGCCGACGACTTCGCCGTCGCGGGCAGCGGCCCCCTGTACGCCCGGGGCTGGATCGACGACCCCCGCGACATCGACGTGATCGCGCGCGACGAGGCCTGGCGGACCGTCTGCCGGATCGGTTCGCTCACCCGCGCGCCGATCAGCGGCTCGGCCCAGGTCAGCCTGTTCCACGGGCACCTGGAGTTCTTCGACGAGTGGTTCCCGCCGCGCTGGCGTGCCACCACGCTGATCGACGAGGCCGACATCATCGACGGCGTCCGCTTCGTCCGCCTCGAGGTCGTCGAGGCCACCAAACGCATGCTCCGACGACCCCGAGACCTCGCCCAGCTGGCCGTGATGGCGGCACGCCGACGACCACGGCACTAGAACCTCACGAGATCCAGCAGACGACGGCGTCACCGTCCTTCGCCGCCGCCGCGAAGTACTCCTTGACGTACGGAAAGTGGCTGACGGCCCACTCCAGCTCACCGGGACGGCCCCAGACGCTGGGATAGATCTCGGCCGCCTCCAGCTCGGCCTGGTCGACCCCGCGGATCAGATCCTCGGCGGTCAGCTCGGCCAGCGCAGCCGACGCCCGCTGAACCTCCTCGGGCTGGAGGAACCCCGGCGGTGAATAGCCCCAATACTGCGACTCGTCCTCGGTGTCCTCCGTGAAGAACCACTCCCCGGTGATGATGTCGATCGGGAAATCCCGGCGGGCCAACAAGAACAGCAACGCGTGCCAGGTCTTGTCACTCCCGAACGACCGCCGCTGCGCCACCGGCTGCTCCTCGCCGTTCTCGCTGTCGGCCTCCGACTGCGCCAAGGCGTACCGGTGGGCCCAGTCGAGGTCCTCTTGCGCGCGTTCAAGCTCGGCCGGCGTCAGCCGGATCCATTCGCCATACATTCCCACGCGCGCACCATAGGCGAGGCGTACGACAGTTACACTTGTCAATCACCGGCCCCCGTCGAGGGGAGCGTGAATGGCAGGGCAACCAGCGAAGCACCGCGACGAGGCCTACGGCACGCAACGCATCGTCGCGCGATCGGTCCTGTTCGTCACCATCCCGATCGGCTTCATCGTCCTGCTCGCCGCGAATCTGGCTTGGGACCTCGTGCGAGAGAACCTCGCACCGGCTGCCCTCGCCTCATGGCCGATGCGGTTGGCGCTGCTGGACACGTCGACCTCGGCTGCACTGCTCGGCGCGGCGGCCGGCCTCTACTTCGCCCGGCTCCAATGGGCGTCGGCCAACCGGCCGGCCATCGGACTGGCGATCGACGACGAAGGCGGCCAGTTCGATCCGGACAGCCCGCGATGGCGCTTCTGGGCGTACAACGCCGGGCCTGGATACGCCGTCGTCAAGCGCTTCGCGTACGCGGTCCGCCGACACGACTCAGCCGAACCCGCGACCGACTGGATCAAGCCGTTCGACCTCAACCGGATCTTCGAGAGCTGTGGGCTGGTCGACGGCCAGGACTACTTCGTTCGCTGGTACGCCGAAGGCGCGCCCTTCTCACCGGTGCCGCACTACACGCAGGGATCGATGGTGGCCTGGTTCCGGCCGGAGGCGTTAGCCCAGTTCGCGCAGATCGACGTCCAGATGGTGTTCCGCGACGCCAACGGCGACACCCACGAGCGCGTCTTCCCCTTCATGGACCGGCTGCCCAGCGTCACCGCGAAGAAGGTCGCCGCGATACGCCGCCGCCCCGCGGTCATTCCTCCACAGATCAGCGGTGCGCCGGTGGACGGTTAGCCGCGAACCACTTGGCGGCGTACGCCGTCGCGGATTCCATTGTGAACAGACAGCTCGGCGCACCACCGATTCGGCCGCGGACGACCGAGTCCGTGTCGTGCTCGAAGTCGGCGCCCAATGTGGCGAAGTCACCCGCGTTCAGCTTCACGGCGTCGTATGTGATCCGCTGTCTGCCTTCTGGGGTCGCCATCGGAGCGCTGAACGACTGCATGGGCAGATCCGGCAGCCTCGCTTCGGCCAGATGGAATGTGGTGCAACGGTCGAATCCGACGCCGAGGAGGACGACCAACGCACCCACGGATTCCATCGCGGCGAGCGGTGAAGCGTCGCCCAGCGGCGAGGTGAGTTCATGGTGGTCCAGCAGCTTGTGCGCGTCCGGTCCGACGGCGGCGAAGGAAGTGTTCGGGTGGTTCGATCGAACCGCCCCGGGCCAGGTGCGTACGCGTTCCGCGATCACGCCCATGCCCACGCTGGGGGTGAGCGCGGGGTCGAATCCCGGAAGCTCGGCGCGGATGATTTCCCAGTATTCCTCGCTGATCCGGCGATGCGGCCATCGCGATGGATCGACATAGTCCTGATTCTGCGCTGGAACGACGAGGGTTCCTTCGCCGCCGAGGACGTCCAGGAACGCTTGGACGACGGTGGTCGCTCCACCACAGACGTAGCCGACGGCCCGAAGCGAAGAATGCAGAAGAACGGTCTGCCCGGCTTCCACCCCCAGCTGCCGCAGATGCGGTCTGAGCTGGGATATCGTCCACGGTGCGGGGTGGTCCGCGCTCACGATGTCAGCGTATCAGCGGCAGTTGGCGAATCTCGTCGAACTGAGCCGCGGCGTACCGCCACCGATGGACGTCGAAGGTCGGCCGGCCCCGCCTCGGCAGCAGGGCCGGCCGACGAACTCAGCGGACATAGATGGTGGGTGCGGGTGGGGTGCTCATCCCGTCGCCGAGGAAGTACGACGGATGCGGCGGCTGGTTGTAGGCGGTGTTCTGCCACGCCAACGC
>NZ_JBFBAZ010000063.1:0-43251 GCF_040682475.1 Hamadaea sp. NPDC051192 | reverse complement strand
CCCTCCCCGACGCTCTTCCGATCTGACCGCCACCCCGTCGCGCCGCGCCGCCACCCCGTCGCGTTGATCATGGAGTTTCCGGTCATGACACACCGCCGAGACCACAGTTAACTCCATGATCAACGCGGCGCGAGCGCGGCGGACGGCGCGAGCGCGGCGGACGGCGAGAGCGCGGCGGACGGCGAGAGCGCGGCGGACGGCGCGAGCGCGGCGGACGCGGCGGTCGGCGCGGGCGCACCGGTCACTGGGAGGCGAGCCAGTCGGCGAAGGTGATCTTCGCCGACCGGTGCGGTTCGTTCCCGGGCACCAGCGTGTCGTCGCCGATGACCGAGCCGAAGTAGGGCGCGGTGTCGTCGTCGACGACCTTGCGCGGGTCGCCGAGCGCGGCCAGCCGTCGCCGGACAGCATCGGCCAGCGGGATGCGCTCCGGCCCGGCGATCTCCACGACGCCGTCGACCGGTTCGCCTACGGCCACCTCGGCGACGTACGCCGCGACTTCGGCGGCCGCGAGGGGCTGGAGCGTCTTCGAGGTCAGCCGGATCTCGTCGCCGACCGTCGCCGAGTCCGCGATCCCCTTCAGGAACTCGAAGAACTGGGTGGCCCGCACGATCGTGAACGGCACCCCGGACGCCCGGATCTGCTGTTCCTGGGCGACCTTGGCCTTCAGGTAGAAGGCTTCGTCCCCGACCCGATCGAGGCCGATGATCGACAGCGCCACGTGGTGGCGTACGCCGGCGGCGACCTCCGCCACGGCCAGGTGCCGGCCGGACGCGGTGAAGAAGGCCATGACCCCGTCCGGCGTGAACACCGGCGGGTTGGTGACGTCGACGACCACGTGCGCGCCCGCGAGCGCGTCGTCCAGCCCCTCCCCGGTGGTGCTGTCGACGCCGGACGACGGCGACGCGGCGAGGGCTTCGTGACCCTGATCGCGCAGGATGCCCACCACCTGCGAGCCGATGAGTCCCGTGCCCCCGATGACGACGATTTTCATGACGTACCTCCACGGTCAAACTCGGATATGTTCTGTCCGAGATGCTACTCGGACACATTCCATCCGAGTCAAGTAGCATGGGCGCATGAAGTTGAGCGGCGGCGTGGAATGGGCTCTGCACTGCTGCGTGGTGCTCACCACCGCGCGGTCGCCGGTCCCGGTGACCCAGCTCGCCGACCTCCACGACGTCTCCGGCAGCTACCTCGCCAAACAGCTGCAGGCCTTGTCCCGCGCCGGGATCGTCCAGTCCGTCCAGGGCCACTCGGGCGGCTACCGGCTCACCCGGCCGCCGGCGGAAATCACCGTCCTCGACGTCGTCGAGGCGATCGACGGACCGGGGTCGACCTTCCTGTGCACCGAGATTCGGCAGCGTGGCCCGCTCGCGACCCCGGTCGACCAGTGCACGAAGCTCTGCTCGGTGCACCGGGCGATGCTGCGGGCCGACCACGCGTGGCGGGCGTCGTTGCACGCCACGACGATCGCCGACCTGGTGGCGGACGTCGAACGGGACAGCGGCCCCCAGGCGCTCCCCCGCGTCGGCGAATGGCTGGCCGGCCAGGCGACGTAAGGCTCACGCTACCGCCAGGTGCGGCCGCCGACGTGGGGTTCGCCAGGACGGCCCCGAGTCATGCCTGCCGCGTCGGCAGAACCACCAGCTGGCGCAGATTGACGTGCCGGGGACGGCTCACGGCGTACGCGACGAGGTCGGCGATCTCCGCGGCGGACAGCCCGCCCAGCGCCTCGAACATGCCCCCGAGCTGCTGGCTCAGGGCCGGGTTGTCGATGTGGTGGCCCAGTTCGGTGTCGGTCAGGCCGGGCTCGATGTTGGTGACGCGGACGTCGCGGGGGCCGAACTCGGTACGCAGACCGGCCGACAGATGAGTCAACGCCGCTTTGGTCGCCCCGTAGACCGCGTAGTCCGGGAAGGTCACGTGTGCGCCGATCGAGGAGATGTTCACCAGGTCCGCCGTCCGGCCGTCGGCCGCCGCGTCGATCAGATCGCCGGCGAACGCCCGGATGACCCGCAGCGCCCCGGTCACATTGGTGTCGATCATGCGCTGCCATTCGTCCTCGCGACCGGCGGCGATCGGGTTCGGCAGCATCACTCCGGCCGCGTTGACCACTAGATCCACTCGGCCGTACGCCCGGCGTACCGCGTCGGCGGCGGACATGACGGCGGCGCTGTCGGTGACGTCGGTGGCGACCGCGATCGCCTGTCCCCCGTCCGCCACGATCTTCTCGGCGAGCCCGGCGATCCGGTCGGCCCGGCGGGCCAGCAGCGCGACGCGTACGCCGGAAGCGGCGAGCAGTTCGGCGGTGGCCGCGCCCATGCCGCTGGCGGCTCCGGTGACGACGGCGGTGCGATTTCCCAGTTCGTATGTCATGCCGAAAGCCTGCGACGGTTCCGGGGGACTACCCAGGGGCGAGCTGAACCTAGGTCTGGCAGTACCAGGATCAGCACAGCCAGCATGAAAAAGGAGGGCTGAGGCAGACTGGTCGGCGTGCAAGAGATCGGTGAGTTCCTGCGCAGCCGGCGCGCCAAGATCAGCCCAGCCGAAGCCGGGCTGCCCGACTACGGGCGGCGACGCGTACCGGGGTTGCGGCGGGAGGAGATCGCGCAGCTGGCCGGGGTGAGCGTCGACTACTACACCCGGCTGGAGCAGGGCCGGAGCGCCGGGGTCTCGGACGCCGTCCTCGACGCGATCGCCCGGGTGCTGCGGCTGGACCCCACCGAGCGGGATCACCTGCGCAACCTGGTACGCCCGACCAAGCAGGCCGCCCCCGTGAAGTCCGCCAAGCTACGGCCGGAACTGCGCCGGATGCTGGAGTTGATGGAGTCCGTCCCGGCCTTCGTGCTCGGCCGCCGGATGGACCTCGTCGCGTGGAACGCGCTGGCCGACGCGGTCGCCGGATTCAGCGACATGACCGGGCCACGGAATGTGGCGTACCAGACCTTCTTGGAACCGAGAGCGCGGACCTTCTATCGCGACTGGCCCGCGGTGGCCGAGGAGACGGTGGCCTACCTGCGCCGGGACGCGGGGCTGCACCCGGGCGACCCGCAGCTGGCCGCGCTGGTCGGCAAGCTGTCCCTGCGGGACCCGGTATTCCGGGAATTGTGGGCGGCGCACGCGGTCCGGGAGAAGACGCACGGCCGCAAACTGTTGCGGCACACCGTGGTCGGCGACCTCGACCTGGCCTACGAGACCTTCGCGCTGCCCGGCGACCCCGATCATCTGCTGGTCACCTACATCGCCCAGGCCGGCTCGCCGACCGAGGAGCGTCTGCGGCTGCTGGGCAGCTGGGCGGCCACCCCCGTGGAACCGACGGTCAGCTAGCCTTCTCCAGCTCCGCGAGCACCCACCGCGCCCACTCGCTCTGCAGCTCGTAGTAGCGCCGGCCGAACTCGGCGGCGAACCGGGCGTAGCCGGGGCGGGTGCCGGGCGGGGTGAACCGCTCGATCGTCGCGATCGCCTCCGTCAGCTCGGCCACCTCGGCGTCGCTGGCCTGCGCCATCTGGTCCACCAGTACGCGGGTGTCGGCGAGATCCAGTGAGGACAGCAGGAAGAGCCGGAGCACGAACTCGTTGCGCGGCGGCGTGTCGCCGAGCGGGCTGAACATCCAGCGGCGCAGCTCGGCCCGGCCCTCGGCGGTCACGCCGTACGTCTTACTCCCGCGCGAGCCCTCGCCGACGATCTCGATCAGGCCGTCGCCCAGCAGCCGCTTCAGCTCCGGGTAGATCTGGCTGTGGCTGGCGTTCCAGGCGTGCCCGGACAGCGTTTCCTCGAACCGTTTGGTCAGGTCGTAGCCGGTCTGCGGGCTGTCGGCCAGCAGTCCGAGCAGGGCGTGCCTCAGTGACATGTCCGAAGTTTACATGACGGGCCTTACATGTTGGTGTTGACATGTCGAGGACGACATGTCAGTCTCTTCATATGAACGAGTTCACCGCTCCGGTCCCCGACGAGACCGACGCCACCGACCTGGTGGTCACCGGGGCACTCCCCACCGAGCTGTCCGGCCGCTACTTCCGCAACGGACCCAACCCCCGCCCCGGCGAATTCGCGCCGCACTGGTTCATGGGCAGCGGCATGCTCCACGGCGTACGGCTTCGCGACGGTCGCGCCGAGTGGTACCGCAACCGCTGGGTGAAGTTCACCGACGTCGACTTCGTCCGCCCCGACGGCACCCTCGACTACCGTGGCGGCCCGGCCAACACCTCGGTGCTGGAGCACAGCGGCCGGCTGTTCGCCCTGGTCGAGCAGGCCTTCCCGTACGAGATCGACCGCGAGCTGAACACCATCGGCTACTGCGACTTCGGCGGCCGGCTCACCACCGCGATGACCGCCCACCCCAAGACCGACCCGGTCACCGGCGAGCTGCACTTCTTCGGCTACAGCGCGCTGCCGCCGTTCCTGACCTACCACCGGCTGTCGGCCACCGGCGAACTGGTCGAGAGCCGGCCCATCGAGGTCCCCGGGCCGACGATGATGCACGACTTCGCCATCACGGAGAACTACCTCGTGTGGCTCGACCTGCCCGCCGTCTTCGACTTCGCGTTGGTCGGCAAGACCATGCCGTACCGGTGGAGCGACAGCTACGGCGCGCGCATCGGGTTGATGCCGCGTACCGGGGGCACCGTCACCTGGCACGAGATCGAGCCCTGCTACGTCTTCCACGTCGGCAACGCCCGTGAGGAGAACGGCCAGGTCGTGCTCGACGCCGTCCGCTACTCCCGCTCCGCGTTCCAGGGCCTGTGGACAGACATCGGCGGCACCGCGGACGACACGCCTCGCGAGGCCCACCGGCTCTACCGGTGGTCCATCTCTCCCTCAGGGGTACGCGAACAGCAGCTGGACGATCGGGAGGTGGAGTTCCCGACCCACAACGAAGCCCGCACCGGCCGCCCCAACCAGTGGCTGTACGCGGTGAGCGGCGACGCCGTGATCAAATACGACACGAGGAGCGGAGCCGCCGACGTCGACGCCCGAGGCGACGGCTGGCATGTCGGCGAGGCCGTGTTCGTCGCCGCCGAGAGTCCCTCCGACCGCCCCTCCGGCAGTGCTGGCGGAGCAGCCGCCGAGGACGCCGGCTGGCTCGTCTCGATCGCCACCCACGATCACCCCGAAGTACCCTCCCAGCTGCTGGTTCACGATGCCACCGAGGTGGCCGCCGGACCGGTCGCGACCGTTCACCTGCCGCGCCGCGTACCGGCCGGATTCCACGGCGCCTGGATCGCCGACGCCACCCCTTTCGAAGGAGAAGTCCGATGAGCCGCCCCACCGCCAACGGCCCCGCCGCGATCCTGCTGTCCCTGGTCTGGGACGTCGGCCTGTCGCTCGGCGCGTACTTCGTGGCCAAGTGGCTCGGCGCCGACGACTACGTCGCCCTGCTGGCCGGCTCGGTCGTCGCCCTCCTCCGCGTCATCTGGGTCGCGCTGCGTTCTCGCAAGTTCGACGTCTTCGCCGCCGTGATGGTCGGGGTGTTCGGCATCGGCCTGCTGCTCTCGGTGCTCACCGGCGACGCGAAGTTCATGCTCGCCAAGGAGTCCCTGGTCACCGGCGCGGCCGGGCTGGCCTTCGTGATCAGCTGCTTCGTCGGCAAGCCGCTCATCTACCACGCCGCGCTCCGGATGCGGGAGGGCAAGCCCGAGGAGATCGCGGAGTTCGAGCAGAAGTGGACCGATCTGCCGGAGTTCCGGCGGAACTTCCGGATCATGTCGGCGGTCTGGGGCGCGGGCCTGCTGGCCGACGCCGCCGGGCGCATCCCGGTGATCTACTCGCTGTCCACCGACGCCGCGGTGACCGCCTCCAGCGCGATGCTCATCGCCGTGATGGTGCTGCTGTCGGTCTGGAACGGCTGGTTCGTCAAGCGAATCCAAGCTCGCGCCGCCTGACCGCTCGACCGCTCGTTTCGCGCTGGATCAGGGATCCGTGTCGAATCTTGACCCAAGATTCGACCGGGATCCCTGATCCAGCGCTTTCGGACTTCCCTGGTGTGCATGCGGCATCGAGCCGGACCGGCTACCGTTGCGCCCCATGAGTTCCTCCGCCCGACGCCGCCTGACCGTCGTGCTCACCACCGCCGCCCTCGCGGTCCCCTGGAGCACCCCGTCGGCCGCGCTGGCGGAGCCGACCGCCACGCCATCGGCGTCTGCGTCTGCGTCTGCGAACGCCCCGATCCCCTGTCCGAAGGCCGTCGCCCCCAAGGTCTCCCGCCCGAAGCGGCCCACCCCGCCCGCCGACAACGCGGCACAGAAGGCGATCGGCGGCGAGCAGCTCGCCTCGCCCGGTCTGGTCGTCCCGTCCGGCGTCGCGAGCCCGCCCGCGAACACCGCGATCTCCTGGGTGGTCGCCGATCTGGACACCGGCGAGATCCTGGGCGCGTGCGGGGCGCACGAGTACGGCACCCCGGCGAGCG
Source organism: Hamadaea sp. NPDC051192 (assembly GCF_040682475.1). NCBI lineage: Bacteria > Bacillati > Actinomycetota > Actinomycetes > Micromonosporales > Micromonosporaceae > Hamadaea > Hamadaea sp. NPDC051192. The sequence goes on along the minus strand of NZ_JBFBAZ010000063.1, from coordinate 36,845 downwards.
TGCAGAAGCTGCTGCTGACCGCCACTTACCTGGACAAACTCGACCCGGCGCAGATCGCCACGGTCACCGCCGACGATCTCAAGCAGGTCCCCTGGGACAGCTCCAAAGTCGGCCTGGTCACCAACGGCAAGTACAGCGTCGAGACGCTCTGGCTCGGCCTGCTGCTCCAGTCCGGCAACGACGCCGCGACCGTCCTGGCCCGGCTGGGCGGCGGCACCGTGGCGGCGGGCGTACAGGGGATGAACGCCGAGGCGGCGAAGCTCGGGGCCTTCCAGACGCACGCCGTGACCCCGTCCGGCTATGACGGCAAAGGCCAGTTCACCAGCGCGTACGACCTGGCGCTGATCGCCCGGGTGTGCTTCGACAACGAGACCTTCCGCAAGTACGCGCTGACGCAGCGTACGCAGATCCCGGCGCAGCCGCCGAAGCACAAGGGTTTCCAGATCCAGAACGAGAACCAGCTGATCTACAACTACCCCGGCGCGCTCGGCGGGAAGACGGGGTTCACCAGTCTGGCCCGGCACACCTACGTCGGCGCGGCCGAACGCAACGGCCGCCGGCTCGTCGTGACGCTCATGGGCGCCGAGCCGAAGCCGCAGCGCGGCTGGCAACAGGGGGCGGCGCTGCTCGACTGGGGATTCAGCCTGCCGTCGGGCACCTCCGTCGGGCACCTCGTGACGCCGGAGGAGGCGCACCCGGCGCCGTCGGCGAGCGTCTCCTCGTCCGCGCCGATCATCGCCGAAGCGGCCACCGGCAGCCTGTGGGCGCCGATCCCGATCGCGGCCGGCGTCGCGGTCGCGACCGGGCTGTCCGTCCTCATCGGACTGTTCCGGATCCGGCGGCGCCGGCGCGCCTAGAGGTTGCGGAACGCCGCCGGGTTCACCTCGAACGGCGTACGCCGCACCGGGTGCACCTGTTCCGCGGCGTACGCGAGCTGGAGCAGCCGCGCGTCGCTCCACGGGCGCGCCACGAACATCAGTCCCTTGGGACGACGGTTGTCCTCGGCGTACGCGGCCGGGATCACGATGCTCGGCCAGCCGGCGCGGGCCGCCCAGGAACAGCCGGACGCCCCGCTGAAGGCGAGGAACTCGTTGTCGCCGAGGGCGGCGGTGAGGCTCTCGACGGCGACGGCGAGGTCCCGCGACCGGGCCTGCTGGTACGCCGACCGCTGCGCCACGTGCTCGACGGCCAGCGCGGTGTCCACGTGGACCTGCCGGAACTTGAGCGCGACGTCGGCGTGCTCGACGTTGAAGGCCTGAATATCGGCGAGCGTACGCATCGGCGCGTCCGGACCCAGCCCGGCCAGGTACTGGTCGACGGCGGGACCGAATTCGTAGTGCAGCACGGCGAGTTCGTCGTCGTGCCCGCTCTCCGGCATCGACACGTCCACAAGAGACGCTCCAGCCCGCCGCAACGCCGCCAACGCCGCTTGCGGGAACTCGGCGTCGTCGGACTGGACCACGGCGATCCGCGCACCGCGCAGGTGGCGTACGTCGAACATGAGGTTCTGCAAGGCCTCGGCGACCCCGCCTGACGCGGCGGTCACCGAGTCGGCCACGTCCGGTCCGGCGATCGCGGCGAGCAACGCCGCCGCGTCCGCCACCGTACGCGTCATCGGCCCGGCGGTGTCCTGACTGGGCGCGATCGGCAGGATGCCCGTCCGGCTGACCAGGCCGAGCGTCGGCTTCATCCCGACCAGGCTCTGGAAGTCGGCCGGGCTCGTGATCGAGCCGTCCGTCTCGGTGCCGACGGTCAGCGGCGCGTACCCGAGGGCCGCGGCCGCGCCGGAGCCGCTGCTGCTGCCGCTCGGCGTGAGCGCCGTGTCGTACGGGTTGAGCACCTGCCCGCCCAGGGCGGAGTAGCCGGACGGCATGTCCTCGGTGAGGAAGTTCGCCAGTTCGGACAGATTCGTCTTCCCCAGCACCACCGCGCCGGCCGACCGCAGCTTGGCGACGATCGGGGCGTCGAGCAGGGGAACACTGTGCTCCAGCGCGAGCGCGCCACCGGTCGTCGGCAGCCCCGCGACGTCGATGTTGTCCTTGACCAGCACCGGCAGGCCCTCGATCGGACTGCGTGCGCCCTCCTCCCGGCGTACGCGGTCGCTGTAGTCCGCCTGCTCCAGCGCGTCCGGGGCCAGGCAGCGGATCGCGCCGAAGACTCTGTCGTAGCGCCGGATCTGGTCGAGGTGCGCCGCGACGATGTCGCTGCTCGTCACCTCGCCGGAGTCGAGGAGCGCACGCAGGCCGGCGACGGTGGCGACGGCGAGGTCGGGGAGGCTCACCGCCGGAAGGTATCAACTGTCGCGCCGGCTCGTCGATCATGCCCGAGGTGCGGTGGTTTCGGCGTCCCTTCTGCCCGGGTACGCCGAGGATCATGGTCGCTGTAGCCCAGCCGAATTCATCCCCGCCGCTGTCGGCGGTCGCCCGCGGCCTCGGACCGGCCGCCCAGCCCGACTGATGGCCGCGGCGATCAGAGAGTTCCGGATCGCCGTCCCGGCGGCGGATCTGGACGACCTCGCCGACCGGCTACGGCGTACGCGGTGGCCGGAGCGGGAGACCGACCGCTCTCAGGGCGTGCCGCTGAGGTACCTGCGGGAGCTGTGCGCGTACTGGGCCGACGGCTACGACTGGCGAGCCCGGGAGTCCTGGCTCAACACCTTCCCGCAGTTCGTCACCGCGATCGACGGCCTGGACATCCACTTCGTCCACGTACGCTCGCCGCATCCCGGTGCGTTGCCGCTGGTGCTGACGCACGGGTGGCCCGGATCGTTCGTCGAGTTCCTGGCCGCGATCCCGGCGTTGACCGATCCGCCGGACCCGGCGGACGCCTTCGACGTCGTCTGCCCTTCCCTGCCCGGGTACGCCTTCAGCGGCAAACCGGTCACCTCCGGCTGGGGCGTCGAACGGATCGGCGCCGCCTGGGCCACGCTGATGGAGCGGCTCGACTACCACCGGTACGCCGCCGCCGGAAGCGATTGGGGAACCAGCGTCACGGCGTACCTGGGCCGGATCGACGCCGCCCGGCTGGCCGGAATCCACCTGGTCCCACCGCTGGCCCCACCCGATCCGTCCACGATGGATTCTCTGACGCCGGCCGAGGAGAGTGCGCTGGCCGATCTGCGCCGAGCCGGACGCGAGGAGGACGGCTATTCGCTGGAGCAGTCCACCCGTCCCCAGACGATCGGGTACGCCCTGACCGACTCGCCCGCCGCGCTCTGCGCCTGGCTCGCGGAGAAGTTCTGGTCCTGGTCCGACCATGACGGCGACCTGCACGACGTCATCAGTCGCGACCGGCTCCTCGACAACGTCATGCTCTACTGGCTGACCGGCACCGGGGCCTCGGCCGCCCGGCTGTACTGGGAGAGCTTTCGCCATGTGCAGCAGATCTTCACCGAGTCGGCGGCGGACGTGATCGCCGTGCCGGCCGGATGCTCGGTCTTCCCGAGGGAGAACCCTCGCCCGTCCCGGCGCTGGGCGGCCCGCCGATTCACCGACATCCGCTACTGGGGTGAACCGGACCGGGGCGGCCATTTCGCGGCCTTCGAGCAGCCCGAGACGTTCGTCCGGGAGCTGCGCTCGTTCTTCCGCCTGGTTCGCTGACCACAATGCGAGATCGGGAAGCGGCGCGAGATCGGGAAGCGGCGCGAGATCGGGGACCGAGGAGCCCGGCCCACGCATGCAGGGTGGGCCGGGCTCGTCGAAGGGTCAGATCGTACCTAGGTCCCGGGTCTGCCGGCGGCGCGCCTTGAGGGCGATCCGCTTGGCATGCCGGGGCTCGCCGGCCGGAGGGTTGATGCTACGGGCCTTCGCCCTCGGCTCGTCCTGCAGGAACAGTTCGGTGAGGGCACGCGGGTAGGTCACAAGACTCCTTCTCTGGCCACCAGAAGTTCCAGCGGCCAGAGCAGACCTTACGACTGGCCCGTGAGCTGCGCACTCAGCAATTGACCCGATACCCTTCGGGCGGGTTCACTGCTAACTTTTTAGATGTCGCGGAAGGTCTCGATGCTCGCCCCCAGCTCGGTGAGGCGCTCGGCCAGCTGCTCGTAACCGCGATTGATGACGTACACGTGGCGCAGCACCGACGTGCCCTTCGCCGCCAGCATCGCCAGCAGGACGACGACCGCGGGCCGCAGCGCGGGCGGGCAGACCACCTCGGCACCGGACCAGTGCGTCGGACCGGTGATGTGCAGCCGGTGCGGGTCCATCAGCGTCACCCGCGCGCCGAGCTTGGTCAGCTCGGTCAGGTGCAGCGCCCGGTTCTCGTAGACCCAGTCGTGCAGCAGGGTCGACCCGTCGGCCACCGCCGCGATCAGCGCGAAGAACGGCAGGTTGTCGATGTTCAGGCCGGGGAACGGCATCGGGTGGATCTTGTCGATCGGGGCGCGCAGGCGCGAGGGTCGCACGGTCACGTCGACCAGACGCGTACGCCCGTTGGCGGCGAAGTATTCGTCGGTCTGGTCGTAGTCGAGTCCCATCTCCGTCAGCAGCGCCAGTTCGATCTCCATGAACTCGATCGGCACGCGGCGTACGGTGATCTCGGATTCGGTGACGACGGCGGCGGCGATGAGGCTCATCGCCTCGATGGGGTCCTCGGACGGCGCGTAGTCCACATCGGAGTCGATGATCGGCTTGCCGTGCACGGTCAGCGTCGTGGTGCCGATGCCATCGATGCGTACGCCGAGGTCGGTGAGGAAGAAGCAGAGGTCCTGCACCATGTAGTTCGGGCTGGCGTTGCGGATGACCGTCACCGCGTCCCGCCGGGCCGCCGCCATCAGGGCGTTCTCGGTCACCGTGTCGCCGCGTTCGGTCAGCACGACCGGCCGGGACGGATGCACGCTGGGGTCGACGTCGGCGTGGTAGAAACCGCCGGTCGCCTTCACCTCCAGGCCGAACGGGCGCAACGCGATCAGGTGCGGCTCGACGGTTCGCGTGCCCAGGTCGCAGCCTCCGGCGTACGGCAGGGAGAACATGCCGTGGTCGTGCATGAGCGGGGCGAGGAACATGATGATGCTGCGCGTGCGCCGCGCCGCCGCGACGTCGAGCGAGTCGAGGTCGAACCGTGCGGGCGGGGTGATCTCGAGGTCGTTGTCGTCGTTGAGCCAGCGGTGCTTGACCCCGATGCTGCCGAGGACCTCGAGGATGCGGTTGACCTCCTCGATCCGCGCGACCTTGCGCAGCGTGGTACGCCCACGGTTGAGCAGTGACGCGCACAGCAGCGCGACCCCGGCGTTCTTGCTGGTCTTGACGTTGATGCTGCCGGACAGCTTGCGCCCGCCCTCGATGCGCAGGTGCATCGGGCCGGAGTGGCCGAGCGAGACGATCTCGGAGTCGAGGACCTCGGAGATGCGGCCGAGCGTGTCGAGGCTGAGATTCTGGTTGCCCTGTTCGATCCGGTTGATCGCGCTCTGGCTGGTACCCAGGGCCTCGGCCAGGCGGGCTTGGGACCAGCCGCGGTGGCGGCGGGCGTCGCGGATGAGGGTGCCGATGCGGCGTAGCGTGTCACCGGAGCGGGTCAGGCTTTCAGGCATGGCGAGGACTATCTCATATATGAGATCGCGCATCGCGGAGGGGTCCCATGAGCGTGGCGGAGATCTACGCCGAGTTCGCCGAATCCGAGGCGCGCAACGTGTCGCCCGTCTACGAGCGGCTCGGCTCGTTCATCGCGACCGACCCCGTTCTGCTGCGACTGATTCCTGATCAGACCCAGCCTCAGCTGCTCTTCGGCGTCGTACGCCTCCTCGGCGGCCCGGTCGGGGACCCGGTGGCCTTCCGCGATTTCACCGTCGGCCGGTGGCCCGCGATCGAGGCGGAAATGCGACAGCGGGCGACACAGACCAACGAGCCCGGCCGGTGCGCGGTGCTGCTGCCGATCCTGGCCTCGCTCCCCCAGCCGCTGGCGTTGCTGGAAGTCGGCGCGTCCGCCGGGCTCTGCCTCTACCCCGATCGCTACAGCTACCGCTACGGGTCCCACGCCCTCGGCGATGGCGGCCCGGTGCTGGAGAGCGCGCTGACCGGGATCGAACCGCCGGCGGCCCGGCCGGAGGTCGTCTGGCGCGCCGGGATCGATCTGAACCCGCTCGACGTCACCGATCCGGCCGACGTCGCCTGGCTCGACGCGCTCATCTGGCCGGACCATCTGCATCGCCGCGACCGGCTGCGCCAGGCGGCCGAGATCGCCGCGGCCGACCCGCCGCTGCTCGTCCGCGGCGACCTCGTCGAGGCGCTGCCCGCGCTCGCCGCACAGGCCCCGGCTGGGGCGACGCTGGTCGTCTTCCACACCTCGGTGCTCTACCAAGTGCCGCCGTCGCGGTGGCCGTCGTTCCGCGCGGTCGTCGAGGACTTGCCTGGCCACTGGCTGGCCAATGACATCCCCGATCTCATCCCGCATAAGCCTCCAGCGCCCGACGACTCCGCGTACAACCTGCTGGCGCTGGACGGCGTACCGGTCGCGTGGACTCGGTCGCACGGTCAGGCGATGATCGGCGTCTAGCCGGGACAGTCCACTAGCGACAGCGTTATCTTGACTGACGCCTATGTGAGCGTTCACACTACTGCCCTTGGCCCCCGCCGTTCCCGGCGGCGGGGTCCAAGCCTTCAGGGTCCAAGCCTCCCGTGGCCGATGCCTGGCGGGCAGCGACTCAGCGGCTGGCCGCCCTGGTCCGGGCGTACGCGACGATGTCGTCGGGTCGTGCCGAACCGTTTGCGTCGTAAGCCCCGCACATCTCCTCGATCGCGTCGTCCAGATCGGCGGACGGGCCACGTTCGGCCAGCAACACGACGAACGGTTCCCAGAAACCCACTCCTCGATCCGTGATGGCGCTCAGGTCCTCGAGATAGCGGCCGGGACGGACGAGGTCGATCGCCGTCTCGGCGAGGACGGCCGCTGCGCCGGTCAGCAGTTCGACGGCGTGGTCGACTTCGTCCTGAGTGGTCGACCGGAAGCCGTCGGGCGGGAACTTCATGTGATAGAACGCGCCCTCGGGACGCCGACGACTCTCCACGAAACCGATGTCATGGGTGACCACGTCCGCGTCATAGGGGATCGGCGACTCACCCCACTGGGCGAACCGATGGTTGCGATACTCCCACCAGGCCCGCGGAACAGCCCCCATCGCTACCTGCACATAGATCGTGCGCTGCGAGGATCGGACGCTTCGGGTCGTCCCGATCGCCGCGATGCCGTCGTCGGTGATCCGGCTCCAGACTCCGCGCGAGCCCGGGAACCCCAGCGGGCGAACGATCGCGCCCACCGCGCGGTTGATCTGATTCATCGCTTGCTCGGCCATGATCACCGCTGCACGATCTCAGGGTCACGGCTCGGGGGCAACTCGGGGTCTCAATAAGGGGTACGCCTGGAGGCGCGGTCGTCGTCCGCCGCGCAAGATCAAGCGCATGAGTTTCGTGAAGCCGTCCTTCCTCGCCGCGCCGTTGTTCCTCGCCCTCTACGGCGTCCTCCGCCTCGTCGGGAAGGCCGACGGCGTCTACGGCCCCGGCTGGGACTGGCAAGCGGCGCACTTCGCCGGAATCATCGGCCTGGTGCTGTTCGCGCCGGTGGTTCTCGCGTTGGGGCGGATGCTGCGTCCGTCGTGGTGGCGTACCACGATGGTCGGGGTGACCCTGGTCGGACTGGTGGCCTCGGTCGTCCAGTTCGGAGCGGACATCGTCGAGGGATTCATGGCGGCCGACAAGCCCGAGATGTCGTCGCTCAGCGACTCGTTCCAGTCGATCCCCGGCGTCACGATCGCCTTCTACAGCGTCGGCCCGCAACTGTTCTTCCTCGGCCTGATCGCGCTCGCCGTCGCGGCCGCGATCGCCCGCAAGCTGCCATGGTGGAGCGCCGTCCTGGTGATCGTCGGCATCCTGCTGCCCCCGATCACGCTGGACCTGATGCCGGTCGCCGGGCTGTGCCTGGCCGCCGCCTTCGCCCCGGCCGTCTTCCGGCGTACGCCGGTCGCAGCCTGACGGTCAGGCCGTTCCGAACGGGACACGCAGCGAACCGGGGGCCGCGGCATCGTCCGCGGCCCCCGTTCTCGTCCCTCCCCCGTTCTCGTCCCTCCCCCGTTCTCGTCCTCCCCCGTTCGCGTCCTCCCGGTCGTCAGGGTGTCACTCGAAGCGCCGCCGCCGCAGGGTGATCACCAGCAACACGGAGCCGATGAGGACCGCCGCGATCCCGGTGAACACGCTCGGCCACAGCCAGCCCGGCGTACCGGTGTGCGGCAGGTCGTCCCCGCTCGTCGCGGCCGACGTGCTGCTCGGGTCGGTGCCGTCGGTGGTGGATCCCGTTCCGTCGGTTCCGGTGGACGAGCCGTCGGTCGCCGTCGGGGACACCGGCGCCTCCAGCGTGCTCACGCCGGGGTCGTCGGTGGCGCTCGCTCCGGGCGTCGCCCCGGCGGAGAGGCTGCCGGCGGACGGCGTCGCCCCGGACGGGCCGCTGCCCGGAGTCGTTCCGGACGTCGGCGCGGCCACCGCGGTCGAGCTGGCTCCGACCGGGTCGACGCTGCTGCCGGTGGACGGCGTCGCCGACCCACCCGGCGCGGTCGTCGGCACCGGCGCGCCGCCACTGGTCGCCGGGGTCGGTGTCGCCGCAGCCGCCTCGGTGATCAGGCCCGCGTCGATCGCCGGCAGGTCGCTGACGTCGTTGAGCTGCTGACCGGTCGGCGCGGCGACGAACATCCGGCGTACGGCGAGCGGGGCGGACGTGCCGGTGGCGTTCACGTTGGAGTCGCGCTGCGGATCGGTCACCGCGTTCTCGGTCGTGAACTTCGACCCGGCCGGAGCGTCGAGATCCACCTCGTAGGTGCCGGGGCACAGCTCGGCGAACCGGTACCGGCCCTGCGCGTCGGTCGTAGCACGGCGCTCAACCGTCGCACAGTTCTCCGGGCTGCCGGTCAGCTTCACCGGGATCCCGGCGAGATTGGGCTCGCTGTCGTCGCGTACGCCGTCGCGGTCCAGGTCACGCCAGACGCGACCGCTGACCGACCCGGCCAGCATGCGTACCGTCAGGTCGTTGGACCGGACCGGCAGCGCCAGCCCGTCCGCCTTGGCCCCGAAGACCGCGCCCAGTTCTTCGGCGTCCTTGGACTGCGGCGCGTCGAGGACCACAGTGGTCACCCGGGTGCCGTTCGCCGCCAGCGGAGTGCTGGAGCTGACCCGGATGCCGGTCACCGCCGCCATCTTCTCGGGGCACCGCTCCTGGCCGAACTCGTCCGCGAGACACCAGGCGGTGTCGCCGCCGGGCTGGTTGGTCTTGTCGTTGACGTCCAGGTCGATCCGGTCGCCGGGCACGGCGGTGTACCGGACGGTCGCCCCAGCCGGGGGCTGCACCTTCTCCAGCACGACCGGGCCGGTGACGGCGGTGTTCGCGACGTCGCCGCTGGCCGGCACCTTCATGATCAGGTCGCTGGAGCGGACCGGGCTGGTCCAGGCATTGGTCTCCTTGAGCAGGAAGGAGACGTCGTCGCCGACCGCGACGGCCGGCGCGCCGGCCTCGATGACCACCCGGTACGCCCCCTGCCCGGTGACGGTCAGCGAGCGCGACGCCGTCCGGTCCTCGGCCGGCGACACGTCGCAGGCCGTCGAGATCGTCGCGACGGCGGTCAGGTCGTGCCCGGCCGCGACGTCCTTGGCGACACTCGTCCGCAGGTCGATGGCGGGCAGCAGCTCGTTGATGTGCCGCTCGCCGAGATCCCAGTGCAGGCTGGTCGACCCGTCGGGCAGCTTCTTCGTGGCGGTCGGGGCGAGGGTCGCGGCGGCGTCGACGACGCGTACCTGGGCCGGGATCGTCACGTCGACGCTGACCGGGCAGGCCCGGCCGACCTTGGCGGTGCTGTCGGTCAGCGTGGCCTGGACGATGAACCGCACCGGCTGGTCCGGCTGCACCGACTGCAGATCGTCGGAGGGACGCTCGGCGCTGTCCCCGGTCTCGGCCGTCTTGACGGTGACCCGCGCGGCCGAGGCCAGCACGATCATCCGGTCCGACATCGGGCCGACCGCGCTGATGTCGTCGGGCGCCGGGCGCTCCTCCGCACCACCGTGCCGACCGGCCCAGCTGGCCCGGCCCCACGTCTTGACCTCGGTTCCGTCGGTGGCCGACGGCGAGATCTTCTCCTCCAGCACGAACCGGTAGTAGGAGCCGACCGGCTGCGGCTCGGTGATGATCCACCGGGCGCGGTCGACCTCGGCGGCCCCGCCGGGCACCGCGTCCAGCGACGGGTACCAGGTGGCCTCCTCGTCGCCGCAGCCGCTCGCCGGGCCGACCGGCTCGGTCCCGACACCCCAGGACAGCTGCGCTCCCGGCACCGGCTCCTTGCCGCCGTCGGCCAAGGCTGCGACCGCGGCGTACTGGCCGGTGGGCTGCTGGACGGCGTTGTCGAACACCGCGCACACCCGGCCGGGTTCGCCGTGCGCGACCGTACCGAGGTTCTTGGAGACGACCTGCACGGTGTACTTCGTCCCCGGGGTGATCTTGCCCTTGCGGTCCAGCGGCGTCTCCCGGCCCGGCGCGACCATGGTGGCGTCGCCGTTGGCCATCTCCGAGCCGAACAGCGTCGCGATCTCCCCGGCGGCGGCGTCGTTCAGCTCGGTGCTCGCCGCGTTGTTGGCCGGCAGGTCGCCCTCGTTGAGCGCGCCCGAGATGCTCTTGACGGCCAGCCGAGGCAGTTCGGTACGCAGCCGCAGGAAGTTGACGCCCTGCTTGGACTCGCCGAACTTCAGCAGGTCGTCGCCCGGAATGAAGACGACGAGCTTGCCGGCGAAGGCGTAAGTGGTCTCCAGAGGCAGGGGCAGGTTGCCGTAGGTGTGCAACGGGGTCTGCTTCATGCTCGTGTCGAGCCCGTCGAGCACCACGTCCACCGTGTCGTTCGTCCGCGTGCAGCCGATGGTCGCGGGCGTGCCGAAGTCTCGCGTACCCGGCAAGGACGGGAACACCGGGTCGCCGACGCCGTTCGGGGAACAGCCGACCAGCTGCCAGTCGCCCGTGCCGGGCGCTTCCGCCTCGTACAGGTGACTCAGGTCGACGCCGAACGACAGCGCCGGGTTGAGCGCCTCCACGCCGCGTACGCCGGGTCCCCGATGCAGGATCGCGAGCGGGAACGCGATGAAGTTTCCGTAGACCCCCTCGCGCGCACCCCCGGTGATCAGCGGCTGCGCCTCGGTCGCCGAGAGATCCCACTCGGGCGCCGCCGAGACGACCACCGTGGACTCCCCGGCCGGCACGGCCGCCACACCCTGGCCCGAGACCGTGCCCGTGGTCTTCACCTCGGCCCCGTTGGCCGCGTCGCCGTCGACCTTGAGGCTGAACTCGACGCCGTTGGTCTGGTTCGTCTGCGCGCCGATGTCGCAGCTGATCTCCTTGCCGTCACGGCTGATCGCGTCGTCACGGTTCGTGCACAGGGACGGCACGGTCTGGAAGCTCGCCGGCCCGGCGACGGCCAGCGTGGCGGTCGCCTCGTCCACGGTGCCGCGGCTCGACAGGTCGACGCGGTAGGTCACGGTGTCGCTGGTCCGCACGACCTCGTCGATCGGCGAGTCGTCCTTGCCCGGTCCCGAGGCGGGGTCGAACGGCCGGCTGCCGCTGCTCACCAGGACCAACTGGCTCGTCAGGGTGCCCGAGGCACCGAACGCCACGCCCATGAAGGCGACGGTGCCGCCGATGCCGAGCCCCAGCGCGCAGGCGAGCGCGATGGTGCGCTTCCGCCAGAACGGCCTTCGAGAATTCGCACCGTGCAGGCCCATGGTCCCCCCAGATCACACGCAATCACACAAAGTAGTCATTTACTAGCAGAGCGTGACATTGTGGCCGAGTCAATCACGACACGGCGGAAAACCCGTGCGATCCCGGTAGATCACCCGATGGCTGCGACTGCTGCGACCAGGGCATTCAACTCCGCGCCGATCGGGCCGAAGCCGAACAGCCCGGTGCCCGCCCCGGCGATCTCGCCGGCCGCGGGCAGCAACGCGGCGTACGCCCGCCGCATCAACTCCTCGTCCCGCACGGCGATCGCCGCCCGCCCGGCGAGGCACCAGAGCGCCTCCTGGACATGGTCGGCGGGCGGATCCGGCAGCCCACGCAGCGCCGCCCGAGCACGATCGGGCTCCTCCTGGCCGAGCAGGACATGCGGGTACGCCCACGGCGCGTAAGGTCCCCAGCCGTCGAGATCGCCGATCGGGCGCCCGTGCGTCACCCGTACGCAGAGCAGCGCCAACGGCAGCAGCCCCACCGACAACCCCGGCATGCCCGCGTCCGTGAGCGTCGCGGCCGCCGACCGGTACGCGTGCTCGGCCTCGTCCGGGTCATCGGCGGCTTGGCGAAGGGCCCGGAACCAGGTCGTGAAGACCCCGACGAGCGGCAGATCATGCCGGTCGGCCAGGGCGTCGGCGGCATCGGCGTACCGGGCCGCGCCGGGCAGGTCGCCGAGTGCGCTGCGCGCCTGGAGGCGTACCAGGTGCCCGAGGACCTCGTAGGTCGGCAGGCCGTGCCGGGCGGACACCTCGATCAGCTCGGCTCCGATGCCGTCGCGAACCGGGGCCAGTCCGCAGCGGCCGAAGCTCTGCATGAACAGCCCGTTGAGCGCGAAGACGAGGACGCCGGGATCCTGAAGGTCGCGGGCCAGCGCCACCGACTCCTGCGCGGACTCGGCCGGCTGCGGCTCGCGTACCCCTCGGGATTCCACCGCGATCGTCGCGAGCAGCCGCGCGCGGGGACCGACCGGCGCGTCCGCGGGCAGCGCGACCAGCGTGCGCCGGGCCGCGGAGACGATCCGCGCGGCCTGGTCCGGGTCGTCGACCCGGCTCCACACGGCCGGCACGTCGTACGCGCCGATGACCCGCGCGGTCAGCTCCGGGTCGCCGAGCTGTTCGGCGGCGGCGACCGCTGCCAGGCGATGTTCCCGCGCCGTCTGCAAGCCTTCGCCACCGGTGACCGCGAGCCCCCGCAGAATGCCCACAGTGGATTCCAGTCGGAGCCGCGCGTCGGCGGCGAGCGCGCGGTCGAACGCGGTGGTGGCGGCGCTCCACACGTGACCGGCGAGCGGCCGCAGCCCCGAGTCGTGGCGCAGAATGCCTTCCTCCAGCCGGGCCAGCTCCGGACCCGGGTCGAGCCCGAGCTGATCGGCCAGCATCGCGCGAGCGCGCCGCAACACGGCGAGCGCCTCGGCCTGCCGCCCGTCCCGATAGAGCGCCAGCGCCAGCAGCCGCCACGCGTTCTCCCGCCACGGATGCTCGGCGGTATGCGTGTCGAGGTCCCCGAGCACCGCCGCCGCCTGCCCGAGTTCCAGCCGCGCCTCGGCCAGCCCTTCGACCGCCTGCGACCGCAGCTCGTTGAGTCTCGTGCGGTCGGGCCGGGTCCACGGCTCGTCCGGGAAGTCCGCGTACGCCGGACCGCGCCACCAGGTCAGCGCCCGGTCCAGCTGCTCGGCCGCGATCGCCGGGGCGCTCTTGACCGCCGCCGTCACCGCGTCCTCGAACCGCCAGGCGTCCACGGTGTCCCGGCCGGTTCGCAAGGCGTACCCGGGGCCCTCGGTGACCAGCAGCTTCGCCGGCGTACGCGGTGGCCGGTCCGGTTCCAGCGCCCGGCGCAGGTCGGCGACGAACGTCCGGATCGAGGCGGCGGCGTTCTCCGGCGGCACCGGCCAGAGATCGTCGATGAGCACGTCGAGCGGCACCATCCGGGTCCGCGCCACGATCAGCCGCGCCAGCACCGCCCGATGCCGGGGACCCCGCAGCGCCACCGGGTCGTGCGCGCCGGACCAGGCCGCCACCGGCCCGAGCACCCCGAAATCGACCCGCACCCGGCGCAGCGTAGCGCTGCTTATCCGTTGCTGATCGGCGCGCCGCACCGTGGAGGCATGAACGAACTCCTTCCTGCTTTCCAGTACGCCCGGCTCCCCGGCTCCGGCGATGTCCGGCTGAATGTCGCGTACGCCGGATCGGGGCCGCCGATCGTCCTGCTGCACGGCTTCCCGCAGACCCACCTGATGTGGCGGCACGTCGCGGCCGATCTCGTGGCCGACCACACCGTGATCGTGCCCGACCTGCGCGGCTACGGGGACAGCGACAAGCCCGCCGCCGATCCAGCCGCCGATCCCACCGGCGGCCCAGCCGCCGAGACCGCGTACGCCAAGCGCACCATGGCGGCCGACGTCGTCGCCGTCGCGCACGCCCTCGGGCACGACCGGTTCGCCCTGGCCGGGCACGATCGCGGCGCGCTGGTCGCCTTCCGGGCCGGGCTGGACCATCCGGCCACGATCACCCACCTGGCCCGCCTCGACGTGCTGCCCACCCTCGACATGTGGGACGTCATGCACGGCACGACCGCCGCGATCGGGTTCCACCTGTATCTCATGGCGCAGCCGCCGGGCCTGCCCGAGCAGCTGATCGAGGCGAGCGCCGACGCCTTCTTCGGCCACTTCCTCGACCTCTGGGCCGGTCGGCCGGACGCGATCCCCGCCCCGGTACGCCAGGCGTACCTGGACGCCAGCCGGGCGGCCGTCCCGTCGATCGTCGCCGACTACCGCGCCTCCGCGACCGTCGACGTCCGGGACGACCTGGCCGACCGCGACTCGGGCAACCAGCTGCGGATGCCGGTGACCGTCCTCCAGCAGGACTGGGGCGCCGCGCTCGGCTTCGACGCCGCCGCCCGGTGGCGGGCCTGGGCGCCCGACCTCGATCACCGGACCGTCTCGTACGGGCACTTCATGGCGGAGGAGGCCCCGGCCGAGATCGCCCAGGTGCTCCGCGAGCTGCTGAAGCGCTGAGCAGGTGTTCGCTACTGCGGGAGGATCGTCGCGCCGGACCGCGCGACGATCTCCTGCAATGCCGCGACGTGCTGGTCGAAGGCGGTCCGGCCGGCTCGGGTGAGCCTCGCCGAGGTACGCGGCCACTTGCCGACGAAGCCCTTCCGGATCTCGACGTATCCCGCGTCCTCCAGCGTGGACAGCTGCTTGGACAACGCCGAGTCGGACAGGTTCACGGTGTCCCGGATGAACTTGAAGTCCGCCCACTCCGACGCCGCGAGCAACGAGACGATCGCGAGCCGGGTGGGCGCATGGATCAGCTCGTCGAATTTCGCTGATCTGACTGAGCGCACTCCCGGCGGCTCACCCGAGGGGCTCCCCGGCTTGACTCCCGGCGGCTCACCCGAGGGGCTCCCCGGCTTGGTCATCGGCCGCCGCCCGACCGCTCGATCATGATCCGCCGCAGCGCCCGGTTGAGCCAGGGACCGCCGAGCCCGAGGATCATCGCCGTCACCACTTCTCCCCAGGTCGCCGGATGAGCGACGTCGGCCGCCTCCAGCGCGAAGCCGGCCGCGAGCGACACCGCGACGGTCCCGAGGACGAAACCGGCGATCAGCCCGGCCCCGCGGAGCCCGAGCAGATCGTTGCGCACCTGTACGCGCAAAGCCTTCCGCACCACCCAGCCGACGCTGGCCGTCACACCGACGACGAAGACCACGACGCCGATCCCGATGATCGTGTCGTCGCCGGATTCTATCGCCGCCGCGAACCCCACCATCAGCGCGCCGATCGCCCACCAGAACCAGATCGGGATCATCGACATCCCGATCACCTGCTCCTGCGTGGCGCGTACCTGGGCGAGCGCTTGCGCGGCCTCGTCCGGTCGCATGTGCTCGGTCATGCTGCCCCTCCCCTGAAAGAAAGTACTTGCCTAAGGGGAAAGTAGCCGTGTCGTTTCCTCCTAGGCAAGTACTTTCCGTCAATGTGGCACGAGGGGTGCCAGTGCCCCTCAGGCGTCCTCAGGCTGGTTCGGGGCGTCGAGCGCTGGTTGGAGTTCGGCGAGCATCGCGAGCGCCCGCTCCCGATCCGCGGCAGGCGCCGTGTCACCGAACCGGCGCAGCCCGGTCTCGATCACCCGGATGGCGTTCCGATCGTCGTTCTTGTAATCCCGGAAGATCCGCGCGTTGTCGAGGACCTTGGCCAGCCCGGTCAGCTCCGTCGAGCCGCCGTACTCCAGGTCGGGTTCGCCTTGCTGGATGTAGATCACCGAGTTGCCGACCGGGTCCACCACGGTGAACCGCGTCTGCCCCGGGCGGAACCGGGTGATCCGCGGCGTACCCCGGGCCGGGATGCGGCCGTAGTGCCCACGCAGCGCCGCCTTGAACTCGGCGTGCCAGGCCGCCACCTCGTCCACCATGATCAGGCAGCCGATGTACGCCTCCTCGGCGGTCACGCCCTTCGGGGTCGGTCCGAAGTGCAGCTGAAAGCCGTCGCGCTCCACCACTCCGTACGCGTACGGGCGGGTCATCTCGTAGGTGACCGTGTAGCCGAGCACCCGGTAGAACGCCAGGGTCTCGGTGAGGTTTCCGCTCCACAGCATCGGTATCGAGATCGCCATCCGACCACCGTACGGAGCCGGACCCGTCCGCCGCCTATGGAAATCTACTGACCGGTCTGGCCGTCGATGCTCTCGCGGAGCAGATCGAGATGGCCGCAATGCCGCGCGGTCTCCTCGATCATGTGCGCGAACGCGTAGCGCAGCGTGAAGGAGTTGCCGTCGGCGTGCGCCCGTTCGTCGAGGTCGGCGTCGGCGACCGCGGCGTTGGACCGCGCGCACTCCGCCCGGTACGCCGCGACGAGGTCGGCCAGCGTGTCACCCGGCTCGACGGCGAACGCGCCGGAGTTCTCCGCCGACCAGGGCTCGGGCAGATCGTGCCCGGCGAAGTCGATGCTGAACCAGTAGCGCTCCACCCCCGTCAGGTGCTTGACCAGCCCGGCCGGGGTCAACGCGGACGCAGCCACTGAACGGCTCGCCGCCTGCTCGTCGGTCAGCCCGCCGACCTTCAGGACCACCGTCGCGCGCAAGAAGTCGAGCATGCTGATCAGAGTCTCGCGCTCACCGGCGTCCTCCCGGGGACGCACCCGGATGATGTCCGCAGTCGTGTCAGCGGTCTCGCCCGCAGTCTCGGTCACGGGCGCACAGTATCGGCACCCACCGACATGTCATGGTGCGCCGAATCCCGCGCGCGGAAGGTTCGCCGGTAGTCGGCCGGCGACACCCCGGCCGCGGCTCGCAGATGCTGACGCAGCGAGAGCGCGGTGCCGAAGCCGGACCGCCGGGCGACCAGCTCGACCGGCAGATCGGTGCTCTCCAGCAGACCCCGGGCGTGGTCGACCCGCTGCCGGATGAGCCACTGTCCCGGGGTCAGCCCGACCTCGTCCCGGAACCGGCGGGTGAAGGTGCGTACGCTCATCCGCGCGTGCGCGGCCAATTGCTGTAGCGACAACGGTTCCGCCAACCGGCGCAGTGCCCACTCCCGGGTCGCCGCCGTGCCGGATCCCGACTCCGCGGGCACCGGGCGTTCGACGTATTGGGCCTGACCGCCGTCGCGCCACGGCGGCACCACACACCGCCGGGCCGCCTGCGCGGCGACGTCGCTGCCGTGATCGCGCCGGACGATGTGCAGGCAGAGGTCCACACCGGACGCCACACCTGCCGAGGTCAGGACGTCGCCGTCGTCCACGAACAACACTCCGGCGTCCACTTTCACCAGTGGGTGCCGCCGCTGGAACTCGGCCGCCTCATGCCAATGGGTCGTCGCCGGGCGGCCGTCGAGCAGCCCGCATTCGGCCAACGCGTACGCCGCGGTGCAGATCGCGACTTTACGCGTACCAGCCGGAAGGGAAGCGAGCGCAGCCGCGAGGCCGGCGGCCACCGGCGAACCCGGAGCGACCGCGTCGAGCGGGTGGAAGGGCGGCAGGACCACGGTGTCCGCCGAGGCGAGCAGCTCGAGCCCGTGGTCGACGGTGATGCCGAAGCCGGCCTCGGTCTGGACCGGACCGCCGTCGAGCGTGCAGACGGCCACCTCATAGCGAGGCGGCGCGCCCTCGTCGTTCGCCGCGCCGAAGATCCGGGACGGTATGCCCAGCTCGAACGGGATGACGCCGGGCAGCGCGAGGACGGCGACACGATGCGGAACAGCCATGGCCGGATCTTATCGGAAGGTGACCATCTGGCCACTCGTGACGCCGTCCCCCGCTGACCAAGCTGGACCGCATGAAGATGCGTGCGGTGAGCGCCCGAACCTGGGGCGGCCCCGAAGTGCTGGAAGTGATCGAGGTAGACCGGCCGGCGCCGATCGCGACGGAGATCCTGGTCCGGGTCCACGCGGCGGGAGTGAACCCGACCGACTGGAAGTCGCGTGAATCGGGGGCCGGCTATTGGAGCGACCCGGTGATCCTCGGCTACGACGTCTCCGGCGTCGTCGAGGAGGTCGGCCTGGGCGTCACCCTCTACCGGCCCGGCGACGAGGTCTTCGGAATGCCGTGGTTCCCCCGGCAGGCCGGGGCGTACGCCGAATTCGTGACCGCGCCCGCCCGGCAGTTCGCCCGCAAACCGGCCGGGCTCAGTCACATCGAGGCAGCCGCTTTGCCGCTGGCGGCGCTGACCGCTTGGCAGTCGCTGATCGAGACCGGCGGACTGCGTACGGGGGATCGGGTGCTCGTGCACGCGGCGGCCGGTGGCGTCGGCCACCTCGCGGTGCAGATCGCCAAGGCGCGTGGGGCGTACGTCGTCGGGACGGCCAGCGCTGCCAAGCACGACCTGGTCAAGCGGCTCGGCGCCGACGAGGTGATCGACTACCGTGCGGTCGACTTCGCCGACGTCGTCAGCGATATCGACATCGTCCTCGACACCGTCGGCGGCGACTACGGTTCGCGGTCGCAGCGCGTACTGCGGGCAGGTGGACGGCTGATCCGGTTGACCGAGCCCGACGAGCACTTCACCCTCGTCGAGCCGGACTACGCCGGGCTGCGCGAAATCGTGGCGCTGGTCGAGGCGGGCGTACTCCGGCCGGAGGTCTCCTCGGTGCTGCCGCTGGCGTCGGCGGCTGAGGCGCATCGGCTCAGCCAGAGCGGACGGGTGACGGGGAAGATCGTCCTCACTGTGTGATCGGGGCTGGCGGTTCGGCGTTCCTTGATCAGGGTCATTTCTGTGTCGCTATGGCAGCATGGAATTGACCCTGATCATGGCAGCGCCCCGGCGCCCAGCGCCCCGGCGCCCAGCGACCAGCGGCCACGGCGGTCAGGCGGTCAGGCGGGAACTGGACGGCTCGTGTCGGTGGCCAGCTTCACCGCGATCGCGCCCAGCAGCGTCCCCGTGACGTACCGCTGGATCCGCAGCCAGCTCGGCCGGCGCGCCAGGTAGGCGGCGATCGTGCCGGCGGCGAGGATCAGCGCGGCGTTGACCGCGATGCTGACGCAGAACTGCACGGCGCCCAACTGGACGCTCTGCCAGAACAGGTGGCCCGCCGGCACGTCGAGGAACTGGGGGATCATCGACGCGTACATGATGGCGGCCTTGGGGTTGAGCAGGTTCGTGACCAGCCCCATCAGGAAGAGCTTGTGCGGCGGGTGGGCTTCCACCTCGACCGGCGTGAACACCGAGACTCCCCCGGGACGCAGCGCCTTCCAGGCGAGCCAGCCGATGTAGAGCGCACCGGCGATCTTCACCGCGAGGTACAGCTCCGGAACGGCGGCGAACAGCGCCGACAGCCCGAGCGCGGTCGCCACGATGTAGACGATGAAGCCCACGGCCACGCCGCCGAGCGAGATCAGCCCGGCTTTGCGGCCCTGGCCGATGCTGCGCGAGACGACGTACATCATGTTCGGGCCGGGGGTGAGCACCATGCCGAGCGCCACCGTCGCCACGCCCAGCAGCGCGCCAAAGCTGATCATGGCTTCACGATGGCAGCCCTGGCCGTCCGCTGTCGAAGTCCAATCGGCGGCCGGTGGCTCACCGCTGGGTGGCCTTGGTCACCTCCACCGCGATGTGCTTCATCAGCGGCTGGCGGCTCTGCGTACTGAAGTCGCCGATCGCGCACAGCACGTTCAGCTCCGGCATGTAGCCGACGGCGCAGCCGGGCGGAAGGTCGTACGCGACCGCGAGATACCCGTACGCCGTCCGGCGGGAGCCGTCGCGGGCGATGCTGGTGATGTCGATCGGATCGAACTCCGCCAGTTCCCGGTCGGCCATGTCCGCCCGGTTCATGAACAGCAGCGTACGCAGATTCTTGACGCCCCGATAACGGTCGTCCTCGGAGTAGATCGTGGTGTTGAACTGGTCGTGCGAGCGGACGGTGCTCAGCATCAGCCGCCCGTCGGCCGGGATCACGTCGGTCAGCGGCGCGACGGAGAACTCGGCCCGGCCGCTGCCGGTGAGGAAGACCCGTTCGCGGGCGGGCTGGCGGATGCGGAAGCCGAGCGGCTGGCGTACCTGGCGGTTGAAGTCCTCGAAGCCGTCCAGGGTGTGCGCCATGTAGTCCCGGATCAGGTCGTAGTCGCCGACCAGGTCGGCCCAGGGCGTACCGGTGTCCGGCAGGGTGGCCCGGGCCATCCCGGCGATGATCGCGGGCTCGGACAGCAGCGTCGACGCGGCGGGTTCCTTCAGGCCGATCGACAGGTGCACCATGCTCATCGAGTCCTCAACCGTAATGGCCTGCACGCCGGTCGCCTGGTGGTCCTTCTCCGTCCGCGACACGCACGGCAGGATCAGCGCCTGCTTGCCGTGCACGAGATGACTGCGGTTGAGCTTCGTCGAGACCTGCACGGTCAGGTCGCAGCGGCGCAGGGCTTCGAAGGCGTACGCCCTGTCCGGGGTGGCCAGCGCGAAGTTGCCGCCCATGCCGACGAAGACGCGTACGCCCCCGTCGTGCATCGCGTCGAGCGTGCCCACCACGTCGAGCCCGGGATCCCGGGGCGGCGTGAAATGGCAGGCCGCGGCGAGCCGGTCGAGGAACGCCTCCGCCGGATGGTGGTCGATGCCGCAGGTGCGGTTGCCCTGAACGTTGCTGTGCCCCCGGATCGGGCACGGGCCGGCGCCTTCGCGGCCGATGTTGCCCCGCAACAGCAGCACGTTCATGATCTCGCGGATGGTGTCGACGCCGTGCTCCTGCTGAGTCACGCCGAGGCACCAGCCGATGATGGCGGCCCGCGCCCGCCGGTAGATCTTGGCGACCAGCCGGATCTGCCGCTCCGGTACGCCGGACTGCCGCACGATCTCGTCCCACGGTGTCGCCTCGCAGGCCGCCCGATACTCGTCGAAGCCTTGGGTGTGCCGTTCGAGGAACAGCCGGTCGATCGCGGCCGGATCGGTGCGCTCGGCTTCCAGCAGCGCCTTGGCCACACCCCGGAGCAGCGCGGCGTCCCCGCCGATGCGGGGCTGGACGTTGAGCGTGCTCGTCCGGGTCGGCTGGAACAGCGCCATGTCGACGATCTCGTGCGGCACGATCGTCCGCGTCGCGGCGGCCTCGATCATCGGGTTGACGTGCACGATCATCGCGCCCCGCCGGTACGCCTTGGCCAGGTAGGTGAGCATGCGCGGGGCGTTGGAGGCGGCGTTGACCCCCAGCAGGATCAGCGCCTCCGTGGACTCCCAGTCGGTCAGGTCCACCGTGCCCTTGTTGGTGCCGATCGAGGCGTGCAGCGCGACCCCGCTGGCCTCGTGGCACATGTTCGAGCAGTCCGGGAAGTTGTTGGTGCCGTACTCCCGGCCGAACCACTGGTAGAGGAAGCTCGCCTCGTTGCCGAGCCGGCCGGAGGTGTAGAAGGCCGCCCGGTTCGGCGAGTCCAGCCCGCGCAGCGTACGCCCGACCAGCGCGAAGGCGTCCGCCCAGCTGATCGGGACGTAGTGGTCGGTGGCCGGGTCGTAGACCATCGGCTCGGTCAGCCGGCCCGCGTCCTCCAGCGCGAAGTCGCTCCAGCCGGACAGCTCCGCGACCGAGTGCGCGGCGAAGAACTCCCGGCCCACCCGCTTCGGAGTCATCTCCCAGGTGGAGTGTTTGATCCCGTTCTCGCAGACGTCCATGCGCAGGCCCTTGCGGTCGTCGGGCCAGGCGCAGCCGGGGCAGTCGAAGCCGCCGTCCTCGTGGTTCATCTTCAGGATGATCTTCGGGCCGTTCGGGATCTCGTGCTGGTGCGCCAGCACCTTCGCCACGCTCACCGCCGCGCCCCAGCCCGCGGCCGGGTGGTGATAATCGCGCTGCGACGGCTCCCCGGCCGATTCCTCCAAAGACGAAGATTCCGGACCACTCATCTCGATCCCCCGTTCGATGTGACTGACCAGCTCGTGAACTCAGCTCGTGAAGCCGGACGCCACGAGGTTGATCGTGGTCGCCAGGATGACTGTGCCGAACACGTAGGACAGCAGCGTGTGCCGCAACACGACGGCCCGGATGCGAGGGCTCGCCACGTCGGTGTCGGAGACCTGGTAGGTCATCCCGAGGTTGTAACTGAAGTACAGGAAGTCGCGGAACGTCGGCTCGGCCGCGGAGTTGAAGTCGATCCCGCGCGCGTTCCGCGTGTAGTAGAGGTGCGCGTACCGCGCGCTGTACATGAGATGCAGGCTGGCCCAGGCCATGAAGACTCCGGCGAGCGCCACCGCGGCGGCCGCGTGCCGGTCGGTGCTCCGCGACTCGCCGATCATCAGCAGCACCACGATCGCGGCGAGCCCGCCCAGCGCGGCCAGCACGACGACGAGTTCGTCCGGGACGGGCTTGAAATCCTCCCGGGCCATGTTGCGGCGGGTGGTCGCGGCGTCCATCGGCCACAGCACCAGCCAGCCCGCCACGACGAACAGCGCACCGGCGACGGCGACGCCGGTCAGCACGCCCATCGACGCGGTGGTGAGCACGCCGACGACGACTCCGGCCGCCGCTCCGAGCACGACCGCCACGAGCAGTCGCCTGGTCGCGGCCAGCGGGAGCAGCCGCGAGGCCATGATTCGTACGGTACCGCCGGGCGGCCGCGCCGGGGCCGGGAACGACACCCTATGGCTGGCCATACCACCGAAGACGCCTGCTGGCCGTGTCGGTTCCGAGCGCCGGCCCTGACAAGATCATGATCATGACAACAACCCCCGTCGTCGAGCTGACCGACGTACGCCGCACCTACCGAAGCGGCGACACCACCACCCGCGCCCTCGACGGTGTGTCCCTGTCCTTCGCGGCCGCCACCTTCACCGCGGTCATGGGCCCGTCCGGCTCCGGCAAGTCGACGCTGCTGCAATGCGCGGCCGGGCTCGATCGAGCCGACGCCGGCCGGGTACGCCTGGCCGGACAGGAACTGGGTGCGCTCCGCGAGCCGCGGCTCACCGTGATCCGCCGTCAGCACACCGGGTTCGTCTTCCAGGCGTACAACTTGATCGATGCTTTGACGGTCGAGCAGAATGTGCTGCTCCCGCAGCGGTTGTGCGGCGTGCGCCCGGATCGCGCGTGGGCGCGCGAGGTGCTGGCCAAGGTCGGCCTGGCCGGCCGGGAGAACGCGCGGCCGGCGCAGCTGTCGGGCGGGCAGCGGCAGCGCGTGGCGTTGGCCCGCGCGCTGGCCGGGCGGCCCGCGGTGATCTTCGCCGACGAGCCGACCGGCGCCCTGGACCTGCAGTCCGGTCGCGAGGTGCTGGCGCTGCTGCGCTCGGTGGTCGACGAGTACGCCACCGCGGTGATCATGGTGACCCACGATCCCGCCGCCGCGGCGTGGGCCGACCGGGCCGTGATCCTCGCCGACGGCCGGATCGTCCGCGACCTGCCGGAGCCGACCGCCGAGCTGATCGCGACCGAGATGATGGCGGTGACCAAGTGATCCGGCTCGCGCTCGCTGGGCTGCGCAGCCGCCTGGCCGCCTTCCTCGGCACGTTCGTGGCCGCCGTCCTCGCGGTGGCCCTCATCGGCGGCGCGGCGTTGCTGCTGTTCTCCGTGCTGACCGCCAGCCCCACGACGCACCGGTTCGACGCGGCCGATCTCATGGTCGGCGGCGACCGCCAGGTCAGTCTGACCACCGTCAAGGACAAGGGAAAGGGCAAGCAGAAGACGAAGACCAAGACCGAACGGCTCGCCGGTGCGCCCGCCCTGCCGGCCGACTGGGCCGGCAAGGTGGCCGCGCTGCCGGGAGTGACGAAGGTGTCGGCCGATTACGCCTTCCCGATCGCACTGACCACAATGGATGGAAAGCCGGCCGGTGACGCCGTGGGGCACGGCTGGGCTAGCGCCGCTCTCATGCCGTTCACCCTCCAGACCGGCACGGCGCCCGCGTCCGGGCAGATCGCCGTCGACCCGTCGCTCGGCCTGCACCCCGGCGACCAGCTCCTGATGGTCAGCCGGACCGGGTCGCACCGAGTGGTCGTGTCGGGTGTGCTGGCCCAGCGGCTCGACGAGCAGCGCGCCGTGTTCGTCGCGGACTCCCAGGTCTCGGCGGTCTCCGGACTGACCGGCCCGACGGCGTACGCGATCACCGGGTCGGCGACAGCGGCATCGGTCAAGGCGGCGCTCGGCGTCGACACCGTCTACGAAGGACAGGACAAGGTCCGGGCGGACCTGCCCACCGCGCTGCCGGACTACATCGGGGCGATCTCCATCTTCGGCTTCGTCATCGGCATCACCTCGTTCGCCACGGTGTTCGTGCTGACCGGCACGGTCGCCCTCACGGTGCGGCAGCGGCTGCGCGAGCTGGCGCTGCTGCGGGCGACCGGTGCGACGCCGCGCCAGTTGTGGCGGTTGCTGAGTGCCGAGACCCTGTTCGTCACGCTCGTCGCGGCACTCGTCGGCGGTCCGCTCAGCGTCGTGGCCGCCGAGGTCATCGCCGCCCGGTTCCGGACGCTGGGCGCGGTGCCGCCGCAGTTCACTGTGAGCGTCAACGTCGGCGTGCTGCTGGCCGCGATCGCGGTCACCGTCCTGGTCGCACAGCTCAGCGCCCGCGTGGCGGCCCGCCGGGCGATCCGGATCGCCCCCGCCCAAGCCCTGCAGGAGACCCTCGTCGAGGGCCGGACCGGCTGGGTCTTCCGTACGCTGACCGCCGCGATCTGTGCCACGGGCGCGCTCGTCATCCTCGCGGTCGTGCCGCTGGACGGCCCGTTCGGCATGGGCATGACGTTCATCTCCAGCGCCCTGCTGCTGAGCGCGGTCGGCGCGGCCGGTCCGCTGCTGGTCGGGCTGCTCGGCGGGCTGCTGTCCCGGCTGGCCGGGCTGACCGGCATCGCGGGCTGGCTGGCCGGTGCGTTCACCCGGGCCGAGAACCGCCGCGTCACCTCGGTCGCGGTCCCGCTGGCCCTGATGGTCGCCATCAACGCCCCGATGCTGCTCAACAGCGCGTTGTCGGCCGATCTCGCGGCCGCTCAGGAAGCGCGGCGTACGGCGTCGGCCTCGGTCGCGACCGGAGTGCTGCCGCTGTCGGCCTTGCCCGACGACGGCGACTACGCGGCGCTGCTGCCGTCGCGGCTGATCGTCGACGAGGGCGGCAAGCCCGAGGACTACGCGGCTTATGGCATCCAGCAGCACGGAAAGCCGGTCCTGGACCTGGGCTTCACCGGCGGCGACAGCACAGCGAACACCGGGCTGGCGGCGGCTTCGAACGGGTTGGCGGCCAGCGAGTATCTGGCGCGGGCCAACGGATGGCAGGTCGGCGACACCGTCCGGGTGTGGCTGCCCGACGGGTACGCGACCGAGTTGAAGCTGACCGGCGTCTTCGCGAACAACCGTGGCTTCGGCGAGCTGCTCGCCCCGGCTGATCTCATCGCCGCGCACGATCCGCGCGGCGTGGTGACCTCGGTCGTCTTCCACGGTTCGCTGGCGCTCGACGGCATGCACGTCGTCCCGCCGCAAGCCGAGGCGTCGGGTGACGCCGACGAACGGCAGGGCGCCTGGGAGATCATGATCGCGGTCTCGCTCGGCTTCACCGCGATCGCGGTGGTCAACACGTTCGCGGTGGCCGCGGCGGCTCGCCGGGCGCAGCTGGCCCAGCTGCGGCTGCTCGGTGCGACTCCCGGGCAGATCCGCCGGATGACCGCCCGCGAAGCCGTCCTGACCGTCGCCGTCGGGCTCACGCTGGGCATCGCGGTCACCACCGTCGTGGTCGCGGCGTTCAGCTCCGCCCAGGACGGGACGCTGCGGCTGATCGTCGACCCGGCCGCGTACGGGGGTCTGCTCGCCGTGGTCGGCCTGCTCGGCCTGGCCGCCGGCACCCTGCCGGCACGTCTCGTCCTCCGGTCCGTCCGCCCCATCTGAGAGAGGTGTGATCAATGCGCCGGCCACGTCGTTTCGACGGACGATTCGCCGCCCGAAGCAGCATGGCCGGCGCACTGATCATCCGCCTCCCGCTGATGGCTAAACTCCGCCGGGTGCGTAGTGGCCGGTCTCTTGCCTATCTCGTGACCAGCCTGGTCGCGGGTCCGGCCGGCTTCCTCTGGACGCTCGCCACGACCGTGCTGATGGCGGTCGGGGCGGTCACCGCGCTGGGCGCGCCGGTCTTCCTGGCCGTCACCTGGCTTGACCGCCACCTGGCCGACCTCGAACGCCGCCGGGCCGCGTGGGTCCTCGGCGCTCCGATCACCTCGCCGTACCTTCCGGTCACCACCATCGGCCGCGCCCGCGTCCGCCAGCTCGCGGCACAGCCCGCGACCTGGCGCGACATGGCCTGGTTCGCGGTACTCCTCCCGCTCGGCCTGACCCTCGGCATCATCGCGGTGGTCGCGACCGTGGTGACGGCGGCGGCCGTGATCGCCCCGGCCTGGGCCTGGTCGGTCCCGGAGCGTCGTGCGCATCCACTGATCCAGCAAGCCATGGGTACGCACAGCGGCCGTCTCCTGATCTCGGCGGTCGGCATCGCCCTGATCCCGATCGCGCTGTGGCTGGTGCGGCAGTTGGCGTCGGCGCAGGCCCGGGTGGCGGTCGCGTTGCTCGCCCCGGGTGAGCACGGCCGGCTCGTCCGGCGGGCTCAGGAACTGGCCGCGTCCCGGGCCCGGGTGGTCGACGCCCAAGCCGCCGAACTGCGCCGGATCGAGCGGGACCTGCACGACGGAGCCCAGGCGCGCATCGTCGCGGCCGGGATGACGCTCGCCCTGGCCGAACGCCGGGCGCGTACCGGCTCCGCTGTTCCTGCCAGTGCTGCTCGTCGTGCCGGCGCTGCTTCTACTGACAGCACCGCTGTCGCTGATGGCACCCCTGGTGCTGACGGCAACGCGGTGCTGGACGGGATCGCTACCGCTCGCCGTCAGCTCGACGAGGCGCTGGCCGAGCTGCGCCGGCTCGTCCGCGGCATCCACCCGCCGATCCTCACCGACCGGGGACTGGCCGCGGCGGTGAGCGCGCTCGCCGGGGACTGCCCGATTCCGGTCGCCGTCACGATCGAGACGCCCGAGCGGCTGTCTCCGGCGGTCGAGTCGGCGGCGTACTTCGTGGTCGCCGAGGGCTTGGCGAACGCGGTCAAGCACGCCGCAGCGACCTCTTGCGCGGTCCTCGCCCGCTACGGTGCCGCGAGCGGAAGAGAACGCCTGACCGTCGAGGTCGCCGACGACGGGACCGGCGGCGCCGACCCGGCCGGCTCCGGGCTCGACGGCCTGCGCCGCCGGATCGAGGCCCTCGACGGCACGTTCACCGTCACCAGTCCACCCGGCGGGCCGACCCGCCTGAGAGCGGAGATCCCATGCGCATCGTGATCGCCGAAGACCTCGTGCTGCTCCGCGACGGCCTGGTCAGCATCCTCACCGGCACCGGCCACGAAGTGGTGGCCGCGGTGGACACCGCCGACGCGCTGCTCGAAGCGGTCGCCGAGCACCAGCCGGATCTATCCATCGTGGACGTACGCCTGCCACCGTCCTATCGCGACGAAGGCATCCGGGCGGCGCTGCGGCTGCGCCCGGCACCCGTGCTGATCCTGTCCCAATACGTCGAGCGCACGTACGCCGCCGAACTGCTCGCCGACGGCAAGGGCGCGGTGGGTTACCTGCTCAAGGACCGGGTGACCGCGCTCGACGACTTCCTCGACGCGGTGGAACGGGTGGCCGCGGGCGGCACCGCGATGGACCCCGAGGTGGTCCGTCAGTTGTTCGCCCGCAACGCCCAGAACCAGGGCGTCACCGCGCTCACCCCACGCGAGCGAGAGGTGCTCGACCTGGTGGCGCAAGGCATGTCGAACTCCGCGATCTGCGCCGCCCTCGTGCTCGCCCCGGTGTCGGTGGAGAAGCACATCGGCAACATCTTCGCCAAACTCGGCCTGCCGCCGTCGGACGACTCGCATCGCCGGGTGCTGGCCGTGCTCGCGTACCTGAACACCTAGGTCCGGTCCGTCACAGGCCGGTCAAGGGCCGTGTCACGGCCTGTTGCGGTTGCCCGTGGGCGGCATCGCGGCTCGGGAGGTGACTACGCGGACGTCGCCGGTCCGGGCGCACACCTCGACGACGTGGACCGCGCGGCGTTCCTCCAGCACCACCAGCCACCAACCGTGGGCCTGCGTGGCGTCGGCGAACGTCCACTCGCGTACGCCGCCACCCGGATGCGGCACGGCGGCGATCGCTCGGGCGATCGCGAGTTCCTTGGGCAGCGATTCGTCCGGAGCGTACGGAAGCATCACCGACCCTACCCCGGCGAGCAGCCGCCACATCACCGCGCGCATGTCGCCCGAGCCTTGTCCGGCGCCCGATACGCGGTCACGGCGTCCAATGTGTCCAAAAACGCGGTCGTCGCCTTCGGCGCGTCGTGCTCGCGTACGCGTCGGCGCATCGCCGCCATCCCCTCGTCCGGCTTGGCCCGGAGCTCGATCGCAGCGCAGATGGCGTCCTTCACCTCGATCAGGTCTTCGGGATTGACGATCGCCGCCTCGGGCAGTTCGGCCGCCGTCCCGGAGAACTCCGACAGCACGATCCGCCCCGTGTCGTCGAGCCGGGTGGCGGCGTACTCCTTGGCGGCCAACGTCGCGCCCTGCCGCAACGGCAGCGCCAGCAGCACGTCGGCCGCGAGGTACAACGAGGTCAGCTCGGCCGTGTCCAGTTCGTGCCGGACGTAGTGGACGACGGGGTGCCCCAGCCGGGAGAACATCCCGTTGATCTGCGCCACCTGCCGATCCACCCGTTCCTGCACGGCCGCCGGATGCGCCGCCTCGGAACCGGCCGCCGCCACGTGCACCAGCACCGTCGACAGTGGATCGACCCGGCCCTCCGCGATCAGCTGGGCGTACGCGTCGAGGCGCCGCTCGACGCCTTCGTGCTCGTCGAGCGCGCCGACCGACAGCAGCACCGTACGCGGATCGCCCAGGCTCTCACGGAGTTCCCGGGCGCGGTCACGAACGCCCGGATCGGCGGCGTACGCGGCGAACCGGGCGGCGTCGATCGACGGCGGGAACGCGGTCGCGACCACCATGCGCCCGTCGGCCAGCAGCAGCCGGTCGCCCCGGCGCAGCCCGGTCACCTCGTGCGCCGCGTCGAGGAAGTTCGCGGCCGACCGCGCGTCCGGCAGACCGAGCAGATCCGCGCCGAGCAGACCACGCATGACCTTGTCCCGCATGGGCATCCGCAGGAACCGCTCCACCGGTGGGAACGGCGCCTGCAGGTGTACGCCGATCCGCAGATCCGGCCGCGCCCGGCGAAGGTAGCCCGCCACGAGCAGGAGGTGGTAGTCGTGGATCCAGACGACCGCGCCCGGAGCGGCGAGCCGGGCGGCGGCGACGGCGTACCGGTGATTGACCCGCCGGTACGCGGCCTGCCACGGCTGGTGGAACTGCGGCGGCGGGCCGTACTCGTGCATCAGCGGCAGCAACGTCTCCCGGCACTGTCCCAGGTAGTACTCCTCGATGTCCGCGCTCGGCGCGAACAGCCCGGTCAGCCAGGCGCCCGCGACCTGAGCGTCGCGGGGCAGCACGTCGTGCAGCGCGACCCAGGCTCCGTCGCGCTCGCCGGTCGCCGCCGCGAAACCTGCCGCGGGATCGGCGGCCCGCCGACGGAGTATCCAGCCGGCGGCAACCGCCTCGACGGGCAGCGCGTGCGCCAGCGTGACCAGGTCGAACGTCTCAGGCCGCGGCATCGGGCGCCTCCCCCGGCGGGACGGCGCCGTCCGGTTCAGCGGGAGTGACATGCAGGACCCGATCCGCCCGCGCCAGCCGCAGGTTGCGCCGAAGCCGTTCCGACGGGGCGCGCAGCGTCAGCACCCCGCCGTCGAGGCGGGCCCGCCGATGCGCTTCCAGCAGCACCCCGATGGCGGCGGCGTCGAGATACGGGCACTGCTCCAGGTCGAGCACGATCTCGACCGGCGAAACGGCCAGCGCGTCGTCGAGCAGCCTCGTCAGCCGCGACAACGCCCACAGGTCCAGTTCCTCCGTGACGACCAGCTCGACGACGGGAATCCGGCTCACCGAACCACGCACCATCGTCCCCACCTCCGACTATCGGCCTCTGCCTCTTCTGACCTCTGCCTCTTCTGACGCTCCGACCCTGGGAAACGGATGTGGCGACCCCGGCCCCAAACCATGACAGTCTCGTGACAAACCGCCGATCAGGTCTCATACGCCCGCTTCGTCGCTGGTCAGCGGCGCGACCGATGGGCATGATGGCCCGCATGGCCTCGGTGCTGGTGATTGAAGACGACGACCGGATCCGGCTGTCGCTGGTGCTGGCCCTCGAAGACGAGGGCTACGCCGCCGAGGGCGCCCCGACCGCCGAGGAGGGCCTGGCCCGGCAACGTAAGAACCCGGCCGACACCGTCCTCGTCGACCTGATGCTGCCCGGCTTGGACGGTTTCGACACGATCCGGGAGCTTCGCCGAGCCGACGACGTCCCGATCGTCGTCGTGTCCGCCCGCAGCGACACCCACGACATCGTCGCCGCGTTGGAGGCCGGCGCGGACGATTACCTGGTCAAACCGGTCGCGGTCAAGGAGCTGACCGCCCGGCTGCGCGCGCTGCGCCGCCGGGCGCGAGCCGCCGCGACGGCGATGCCGACGCTGATCTTCGGCGAGCTGACCATCCTGCCGCTGGCCGGCGAGGTCACGCTGCACGGCGAACCGGTCGCGCTGACGCGTACGGAGTTCCGGCTGCTGTGCGAGCTGGCCGAGCATCCCGGCATGGTCTTGTCCCGCCAGCAGCTGCTCGAACGGGTCTGGGAGTACGACTTCGGCGACGAACGCCTGGTGGACGTCCACGTCGGGCGCCTGCGGCAGAAGATCGAGGTCGAGCCGTCGGCCCCGAAGCACCTCGTCACCGTGCGCGGTCTGGGCTACAAGTTGCAGCGATGAAGCGGCTCCGGCAGCCCGGCCTCCGGGTACGCGTGACGGCGGCGTTCGCCTTGGGCGCCCTCGTCATCTCGGCGACGATCGCGATCGCGTCGTTCCAGATCACCCGGCAGACGCTGCTCAGCGGACGGGAGCGGTCGGCGCTGCGGGCGGCGTACTTCGACGCCAACGTGGTCAACGCCGGGCTGGCCGCCGACGACGACCCCGACGTCCAGGAAGTGCTGCGTACGCTCGACACCGGCAGCAGCCGCCACGCGATCATCTACCGGAACGGCCGGTTCTATTCGCGTACCGCCGACACCGGGTACACCAAGGCACTGCCCGCCGACCTGCAATCCCTGGTCGGCTCCGGGCACACCGCCGTGCAACGCGTACGCGTCGAGAGCGGCCCGGCCTGGGCGATCGGCATCCCACTGCCTGACGGCAGCCGCTTCTACATGATCGACTCGATGAAGGAGCTCGACCGGACGCTGCGCGTCATGTCGCTGGTGCTGGCGTTGGTCGCGGCAGCGACCACGGCGGCCGGCGCGGCCCTAGGCGCGTACGCGAGCCGCCGCGTGTTGCGGCCGATGCGAGTGGTGGCCGACGCCGCGCGCGACATCGCCGGAGGCGACCTGACGGCCCGGCTGGACCCGGCGACCGAACCCGACCTCGAACGGCTCACCACGTCGTTCAACCGCATGGTCGACCAGCTCGCCGCCCGGCTGGAACGGGATCGCCGGTTCGCCGCCGACGTGAGCCACGAGCTGCGCTCGCCGCTACAGACGCTGGCCGCCGCCGCGAGCGTGCTGGCCCGCCGCCGCGACCAGCTTGATCCGCGGTCCGCGCAGGCCGCCTCGTTGGTGGCCGACGAGGTCGAACGGTTCCAGACGCTCGTCACCGATCTGCTCGAACTGGCCCGCGCCGATCAGCCCGCCGACCGGCGGCTCACCGAGGTCGCCGAGCTGGCCCGCCAAGTCGTCGCCCGCAAGGGTTTCGATCCCGGCATCGTCTCCGTCGCCGAACCCGGCTTCGCGCCGGTCTGGCCGGTCGACTCGCGCCGCTTCGAGCAGATCATCGCCAACCTCCTCGACAACGCCGTACGCCACGGCGGCGGCCCGACCGCGGTACGCCTCGGCGGCACGGCCGGCACCGGCTGGCTGGAGGTCGACGACGAGGGTCCGGGCGTACCGCCGGCCGACCGGATCTCGATCTTCGACCGCTTCGTCCGGGGCCGGGCGGCGAACGCCCGCGCCGACTCCGACGGCACCGGCCTCGGGCTGGCCCTCGTCCGGCAGCACGCCCTGGCCCACGGCGGCGACGCGACCGTCACCGATCGGCCCGGTGGCGGCGCCCGGTTCCACGTAGAGATAAGCCTGTCCCCCGACGAGCCGGCCGCCATCCCCGCCCAGCCCGACCGCACCGCCCGGCGCGAGCTGGCATCCCAGCGCGATCGAAGAGGCGGGCCCGCGTGAGCAGACGAGCCACAACCCTCCTCGCCGTCCTGCTGGTCGCCGGAGTCGGGGTCACTGGATGCGGCGTGCCCGCCGAGTCCGAACCGCGCAGTGTGTCGCCGCCGCCCGGACCGTTCGCCGGGCTCAGCTCGCCCGTGCCGTCGGCTCCCGCCACGACGGCGACCGGCCGCCTCACCGAGATGCTGTACTTCGTCCTGGACGGGAAACTGATCCCGGTCACCCGGCGAGTGGACGCCCAGCCGACGGTCGACGAGCTGA
Organism: Hamadaea sp. NPDC051192; assembly: GCF_040682475.1. Lineage (NCBI taxonomy): Bacteria > Bacillati > Actinomycetota > Actinomycetes > Micromonosporales > Micromonosporaceae > Hamadaea > Hamadaea sp. NPDC051192. The sequence continues at coordinate 4,140 of NZ_JBFBAZ010000063.1, read as the reverse complement.
TCAACGCCCTACAGGTCGGCCCGACGAAGACCGAACGCGACACCGGCCTGTCCACCGCGCTCGGCGGCACCAACGTGGTGGCGGCGTTCTCCGTCGCCGGCGACCGGGTGGAGCTGACCCTGACCGCCCCGGTCGACGGCAACGGCCGCGCCGACGAAGCCCTCGGGTACGCCCAGCTCGTCTGCACACTGACCGCGCGGGGAGACATCCATGGCGTCGTGTTCACCCGCGACGGGCACCCGGTCGGCGTACCGCGTGGGGACGGGTCCCTGTCGGAAGGCCCGCTGACCGCCGCCGACTACAGCATGCTGCTCGGCTAGCGGGTCAACGCGGCTAGCGGATCAGCGGCCGGTCCCGCTGGGCCCGATCTGGTCGAGCGTGTACCCGCCCGGGTACGCCGCATTGGCCCGCCCGGGCTCCCACTGGTCGACCACCGGCACCGGTCGCAGTCGCCGCAACCGCGCGCGGCAGCGCAGTCCGATATGGACAATCATCCGCGGCAGCCGACCTGGTTCGGATCGGCCGAGCGCCGTACGCGCCCGCTGATCGAGCATCGCGTCCAGCGAAGCGGCAGTCATCCGCTGGACGAAGCCGAACCGGCGCAACGGTTTCGGCAACCGCTGCACCATCAGATCCTTTGTCGACGAAAGCAGCTCCGCCGCCGCCGGATCGTAGGCGAAGTTGTCGCGCTCATACTCCTCGAACTCCGCCTCGAACTGCTCCCAGGTCGCCGGGATCGCCGGAATCCCCATCGCCGCACCGACTCGCGTATAGAAGCCGAGCGTCGCGGCCCGTTGCGCCGCGGTGAGCGGCCGCGGACCGTAGCGGTCCACCCATCGCGTCGGGATGAACACCAGCGTGCCCAGCACGTACCGGTAATCGGCGTCGCTGATGTCGTGCGCGCGATGCATCCGGTTCAGCGCCGACAGCACCTGGCGTCCGCGCGGATGGTCGACACCGTGGGCGATCAGCTCATACATGATCACGCCGGTGTCGTAGGCCCGCTTGAGCGGCCGCCCCGTCAGCTCACCGGTGCCGAGCAGCAGCCGCGCGATGCGCGGCACGCAGTACGTCCGATAGAACGCCAGGTTGAGACCCACGCGGATCTCCGGCCAGAACTCACGCAACACCAACTCCCGGTAGATCCGGTGGGCGTCGTCCATCCGCGAACTCTACCGAGCCACGTGGGCCGGCTTCAGACCGTCGAACACCAGCTTCAGCACATCCGACATGTACGCCTTGGGCAGCGGCCGGGTTCGGAGGAGCCAAGCGTGGTACAACGGGCCGAAAATGATCTCGACAACCATGTCGAGGTCGGCGTCGGACCGCAGTTCATCGGTTCCCTGCGCCTTCGTCAGGCGCTGCTTCGCCTCGACGATCGCCAGTTCCAGCAGCGCGCGTACGCCGTCGGCGGCGACGTCGTCGGACTGCGCGGCGATCAGCAGCCCTCGCCAGACCGCACCGGCGTCGGAGTCGAAGAGCCGTTGGAGCGCCGTCGTCTGCGTGAGCAGATCGGCCGCCAGATCACCGGTGTCCGGGAAGCCGGCCGCCCGCTCGCGTTCGCGCTCCATGTACTCCAGGAGGACCGCCGCCTTCGACGGCCACCAGCGATAGATCGTCTGCTTGCCGACGCCGGCTCGGGCGGCGATCGCCTCGACGGTGACGGCGGCGAAGCCGACTTCGGCGCACAGGTCAGCAGCGGCGGTCACGATGGCTTGCCGCGACTGCTCGTTGCGCCGGTTCGGATCGGGTTGACGGCTCACGGACCATCACTCTACCCGCTCACGAGGCGATACGTCTCGTCTTGACAACGCGGATCTTCCCAGGCACAGTTCAACACGAGACAGAACGTCTCGTCTCCCGTTTTCGTCCCCCGGAGGCCTTCGTGTCCGATTTCACCCAGCTCAGCAGTGCCTTCGCGTTGCTCCGCGGCGGCGTGCTCGTCCGCGACAGCGACGCCGAGATCCTCAGAAGCGACCCGTCCAGCGTCATCACGCTGCTCGCCGACGCCGAAGCGACCGGCGGCGTCCTCACCAGTCACCGCACCACCCTGCGGGACGGAACACCGGGTACCCCGCCGCACTTCCACGCCAACTGCGACGAGCTGTTCTTCGTCATCGACGGCCGGCTGCGCGTCCTGCTCGGCCAGGAGGTCCTGACGCTGGACGAGGGCGATCTCCTGCTCGTGCCGCCCTACATGCCCCACGCGTACGCCCCGGCGCCCGACCACGACGCCGACTTCCTGTGCGTCTTCACCCCCGGTACGCCGCGCGCCGACTACCTCCGTCTGCTCGACCGGGTCCACGCCGGCGAGGCGAGCTGGGACGATCTGCTCCAAGCCCAGGAGCTGTACGACACCCACTACGTGCCCTCGGAACTCTGGCCATGAGCGGAGCGCCGCCGGCCCCGTTGAGCGACGAGCAGGCCGCTCGGCTCCTCGACGGCCAACGGTTCGGCATCCTGGCCAGCGTCAAGCGGGACGGCCACCCGCATCTGTCCACAGTGCTCTATCGATGGAGCGCCCCCGAACGGATGATCCGCGTGTCGTCCACCGCCGACCGCCTCAAAGTCCGCCAACTCCGGCGCGATCCCCGGACCGCCCTGCACGTCACCGGCCCCACCGTCTGGTCGTACGCCGTCGCCGAAGGCGAAGCAGAAGTCTCCCCGCCCTCCGCCGCACCCGGCGACGCGGTCGGGCGGGAACTGCTGGCGATGACGCCCGGCTTCACCGATCCCGCCGCCGAGCAGCAATTCCTCGAACAGCTCGTGGCCGACCGGCGAGTCGTCATCCGCATCCGAGTGTCCCGCCTCTACGGCGCCGCCGCCCTAGACATCGCCTCCTGACCACAGCACCTCCTGATCACAGCACCTCCTGATCACAGCGCCTCCTGATCACAGCGCCTCCTGATCACAGCGCCTCCTGATCACAGCACCTCCTGATCACGGCGCCTCCTGACCACAGCGCCTCCTGATCACAGCGCCTCCTGACCACAGCGCCTCCTGATCACAGCGCCTCCTGATCGCGATGCGGCACACCCGTCGGGGAGAGGCGGACCCTCGCCAAGGCGCAAATCTTCACTGCCACGCAATGTTCGCAGCCACGCAAATGTTCACAGTCACGCAAGCCTTCGCGGGGGCGGCGACGAATATGCGGTAGGACCCTGTCGTCGTACCGCGACCACGCTGCGGCGGCCGGAGCGGGGCGGGCCGGCGCAGGCCCGCCCGCAACAACCCGATCTCAGCATCTTCGGCGGAGGGTGTTCTGAACCGGTCTTCGAAGCGGGTCGACGAAGGCGGGCGGGAGGAACTCAGGAAAGCCATCCGGCCTCATCCGGACTTCCCAGTGCCCGTGGTGGATCTCGCGATGGTGAAAGCCACAAAGCAGGACGCTGTTGGCGAGGCAGGTGGTTCCGCCGTCTGCCCAAGCCTTGAGGTGATGTCCGTGGCACCACTGCGGTGGCCGGTCGCAGCCGGGGAAGGCGCATCCCTTGTCCCGCAGGACGAGTGCGCGGCGGAGCGGTCCGTCGATGAGGCGTCGGGCGCGGCCGACGTCGAGAACTTGCCCGTCGCCGCCGAGCACGGCGGGGATGATCATTGCGTCGCAGGCCAGGCGTCGCACGGTCTCCGGGGTGAGCAGGTCACCGGTGTCGAGCAAGCCCGCGCCGACCTTGGCTCGGAGCGCGTCCCAGGGCAGGGTGATCGTCAGGTGCGTTTCTCGCCGCCGTTGTCGGGCAGCTCACCGGCGTTCATGATCCGCTGGCACACCTCGATCAAGGCGTCAGCCCGCCGGGCCCCTGCGGAACGCAGATCCGGCTCGCCCGGCAGCACACGGGCTGCGATGTGATCGCCCTCGACCGCATCCGCCCCGCGCTCATGCGCGCAGCCTCCGCCAGCGCAGCCGGCAACACCGCAGCGTGCATCCACGCTGCCGCCAGCGCAGCCCGCAACACCGCCGCCGCCACGGCAGCGCGCCGCCGAAGAGCCTGCGACACCGCCGCCTGCACCTGGGCCATCGTCAGGGCAACATGCGACACAGCCGCCCGAAGCATCGGGCAGTGCGGCAGCCGCAGCGGTGGGTGCGGGCTTGCGTGGTCCGGACAACGGATCCAACGCGGTCCGCACGATCGCAGCCATCTCCGA